>JANNMS010000255.1:0-41591 GCA_031398055.1 Saprospirales bacterium
TTTCCTCAAATCCCGAAGGGATTTTATGTTTTCAGGCGCGAGTTTTTACATAAAATCCCTTCGGGATTTCTCGTGCATGTCCATTTCAATTTCTATAAACATAGATTCCCTTCGGGAATGGATTTTAATGCGTTTGACCTGAGAAATTTTCATCCAATTTTTTTATCACGATAATTTCTGTATATGGTAATTTGTCAAGCTCTGCCATAGAAACATAGTTGTAAAAAATAGTGTAACCTAAACTCTTACTTGTATTAAAACAAACTTTTAGTTTTTCCTTGAGTTCCGCGGTTGCCTGACCTTCATTAATTGGCACAAAATATATAACCATCAATGATTTTACATTTACCCTTACAAACATTGTAAGCATAGTTCCTTTTGCTTCAATTTCGTAAAAAACAGAACCATTGACTTGATTTTTTAACTCTAATTTTAGTATTTGTTGATTGCACCCTTTTTGCTTTTTCTTTTCCAAAAAGATAGAAATCAGGAGAATCAACGTCTAAATCCTCCAAAGCATTCGGAATTGAATTACCAATAAAATCAAAGGTAAGATCCATAAGTCTTTTTGAAGTTATGTCCCTTTCCGAATAAAAAGCAATCAACAACAGAATCAATGCAGATGAAGCCACTTGCCCCAATGATAACCCTATTACTAAAATGTCTCTTTCATTTTTGCCGGTAAAATTTATCACAAAGAATATTGATATCACAAGTACAATCGTGATGATGGCAAACGAGGTGCCTTTCACCCATTGAGGGACAAAAAAAGATTTGAAATTTTCCATTTTTATTCAATTTTTAAATTGACGAAAATTAGAAAACAAAGTTCGCATTTGTTGTCGTTTTGAGCATCCTCGTCAACTATTATTTTTTTGCAAAAACATCAGAAAAAAATTGCCCCCCGATTTTCGCCTTGTTTGCGAAGCTGTCATTCTGTACCTCAACGATAAACCGACCATCGTTTTGGACGAATTTTTAGGTTATTTGAACCAGCGTTTTAAGTACACCACTAAAATTAGTTTAGGTTTACCACAATGACACAAAGGAAACATAAGTCATTAAAAGCCAACACCTTATGTTTTCTTTGTGTCTTTGTGGTAAACCTAAACTCTAATATGACCATGAAGTGAAAGTCACGGCAAATTGATTATCGCCCTACTTTTCAAAAAAAACACAGGTCATTTTTGCGCATTCGTCCACACTTCTGCTTTTAAAACCACTAAATTTTCTGACAAATGCGCTTTATTAACCTGCTCCTGTTTTGTTTTTTGATGCTCGCCTCCGCCCAAAACGGCTTTTCACAAGATTCCGACGCTGATGGAATTTTGGATGAAAATGACAACTGCCTGTATTTTTCCAACCCCGACCAATCAGATTCCGATGGCGATGGTGTCGGCGATGTTTGCGACGGCTGCCCGGATGACGCGGGCAAAACCGACCCCGGAACCTGCGGTTGCGGCAACTCGGAAAACGATTCTGATTCCGATGGCACGCCCGATTGTGTGGACGGATGCCCAAACGATTCGGGCAAAACCGACCCCGGGTATTGTGGCTGTGGAACCGCCGATGGCGATTCGGACGGCGATGGCATCCATGATTGCTCGGACAATTGCGACAATTCCTATAATCCTGGCCAAGAAAACCAAGATTATGATGACCTCGGAGATGCTTGCGACAATTGCATTTATTCTTCAAACAATGACCAAACGGACAATGATTCAGACGGCAGCGGCGATGCTTGCGACGGCTGTCCTTACGATTCGGGCAAAACCGACCCGGGGATTTGCGGCTGCGGAACTCAGGACGTGGACTTCGACGGCGATGGCGTCATGGTTTGCCAAGGGGACGAATGCCCGGACGATCCGTTCAAAACCGCCCCCGGGTTTTGCGGCTGCGGTAATGCCGAAATTGACTCGGATGGGGATGGCGTGCCCGATTGCAATGACAATTGCGATTTTAATTACAACCCATCGCAATACGATTCGGATTACGATGGCACGGGCGATGATTGCGACGGCTGCCCGTACGATTCTGGCAAAACCGACCCCGGAATTTGTGGCTGCAACAATTCTGAGTATGACAGCGATGCAGACGGCACGCCCGACTGTGCCGACAATTGCCCGAGCGACCCGAACAAAACCAATCCCGGCACCTGCGGCTGCGGCACTTCCGACGGTGATTCTGATGGAGATGGATATTTGGATTGCCAGGAAAACTGTCCGTTCGATTATTACAAAACCGAACCCGGTTCTTGCGGTTGCGGCACTGCCGACAATGATTCTGATTCCGATAGTTTTCTGGATTGTTTCGACAATTGCGATGCTTCTTGGAATCCTGACCAAACCGATTCTGATGCCGATGGCCTCGGCGATGCTTGCGATGGCTGTCCATACGACTCTCAGAAAACCGACCCAGGGCCATGCGGCTGCGGCAACACCGAAACCGATAGCGATGCGGATGGCACACCCGATTGCATGGACAATTGCCCATTCGACTCCCAAAAAACCGAATCGGGCTACTGCGGCTGCGGCAATCAAGAATATGATGGCGATGGCGATGGCACACCAGATTGCGCAGACGCTTGCCCGAACGACCCGAACAAAGCCAACACCGTGGGTTCGTGTGGCTGCGGAAACCTCGACACGGACACGGATTCCGATGGCATCGCAGATTGTGTGGACAATTGCATTAACACTCCAAATCCGAACCAAACGGATGCGGACGGCGACGGTTTGGGCAATTCTTGCGATTGCAATCTGAATATGGCGGTCGCATTTTCGGTGATAAATGTTACTTGCAACGGTTCATCGAACGGTAGCATTTTTTCAACCACGACCAATGGTTTTCCGCCATATTCTTATGTTTGGTCAACCACGCCGCCGAAAACCACCAAAAATATCAACTTGCTCGCTGCCGCAGATTATACAATTACGGCCACCGATGTGGATGGCTGCACTGTTTCGGGCACTGCTACTGTTGCCCCAGTTGCTACAATCACGATGTCAGTTTCGGCCACTTCAACAACTGCAACAATTGCTGCCGGAGGCGGATTCCCAACCTACAATTTCAACCGAACGGGCGCATTGACTTTCCAACCGAACCCAGTTTTCGCAGGCCTGACTCCTGGTGCGACGTACATATTCAAAACAAAAGATGCCAACGGCTGCCAAAAATCGGTCATCAAAAAAATGCCAGTTTCCGCGCCACCGATTTTCGGAAACGGGCAAAATGGGCAAGTTGTCGATGGTTCGGGAGCGAAGTCGAACGAAAGAAATTCAATGGAAAATGAACCGCAGTTTGCCGTTTTTCCAAATCCGACCGCCGACATTTTGAACGTAGAATTTTTGTCGAACGGTTCGGGAGGGAAGTCGAACGAAGAAGAAATTTCAGGTCAAATTGAAATCGTGGATTTGCTCGGCAGGATTGTTTTTTCAAAAAATGTTGAAATCGAAAACGAGCAGATTTTTCAAATTCCGGTGAAAAATTTTGCGGCTGGCGGCTACATTTTCCTTTTCAGAAACGATGGTGGAAAAGTGGAAGCCGTGCGGATTGTCATAGAATAGTGGATTGGTTGAAACCAAAAAAGAAAAGGAATTCAGAAGAAGGGCAGCGAGGTCAACCGATCTCGCTGTTTTTTTTGAGTGAAATTTTAAAAAATGACATGCGAATGTCTCAAAAAACAAAACCCCGATGGGTTGAGCATCGGGGTTTTGGAAAAATTAGGGCAATGAATTTCTGGGTTCTATTTTTTCATCACCTGCAATGGCAATTCGAACCCCACCAAAATATTTTCCCCAGAAAGCGATTTTCCGGAAAAACCAACCACGATTTCCGGTTCATTTTCACCAGCCCGATAAATATAGGCCGTTTCTTGGTACGGGTCGATTAGCCAAGCCAAACGAACGCCGTTTGCCATCCAAGAATTCGTCATTTTGGCTTTCAATTTTTTCAAATTATCGCTGCTCGAACGCACCTCTGCCACAAAATCGGGGACAATGTTGACAAATTTTTCGTCATCTTCGGCAGATTGGCCAGCCAATTTTTCGGGCGAAATCCAGGCCACGTCGGGCGATTTCGTTGCGCCGTTCGGCAAATCAAAACCAGTGGAAGGGCTGTAAAATTCGCCCATTTTGGTCTGGAAATGCCACATGAAAAAGTATCCGGACAAATTGAATTCGCGGCGGCCTGTTCCTTTTTTGACTGGGGACATGATGGAAAGTGTGCCGTCCGCCTCGCGTTCCATTTGCAAATTGGGGAATTTTTCGGCCAACGAAATAAATTCCATTTTGGAAATCGGCATCGCAAATTCTGCCGCGCCAAAATTGGTGAGCATAAAATTGAGCGGAAGCATTTTCTGATTTGGAGACGCTGCGGCGGTCATTTTTTAAAATTTAAAAATCGAAACAGCCAGTTTTACTTTCTAGTTTTGATAAAAGCATCTTTAAACCCTTTGGCCTTCAATTTTGCCAAAACTGCGTCGGCAGTTTTTCGGCTGTCGGTTTGGTCGGCGATGGCACAACCGAATTTTCCGCGATTGAAACGTCCGACTTCGGCTTGTTGGAAACCTTTTTTCACGAGGTCTTCCATCATCGTCCGCGCGTTGGCCATTTGGGTAAATGAACCTGCTATGACCGTGTATTTTTTGCTGTCGACATCCAAATCGCGGACTTTTCCACCTTTTTTGCTGGTCGTTTTTTCAACGTCGTCGTCCGTTTTTGCAACGACGGGCGGTTTTGCGGTCGGTGTGGATGAAGTTACCGGTTGCGAAGCGGTCGTCGTTTTTGGCGTTTCGCCTTCGATTCCAGAAGTTGTCGGTGTTGAAATCGCCGTTTTTGTGGCATTGTCAGTCGAGCCATCGGCATAAGTGCTGCCGACCGAACCGATGCTGTCGTTGGCGACGTAGCCCAAATCTTTGGAAAGTTCGGCCTGTTCGCGGGCTTGGAACGCTTTTTCTTTTTTCATTTCGCAGGCCTTCCAGCCGGCCAAAGTGATGAGTCCGATGAGCAAACCGTACAAAATGACGGTCAATAAACTGTTCGTTTTCATAAAAGCAAGTTTGTTAAAGTGTGAGAAAAAATGGATTTAGAAGTTTGGAGGTTTGGGGTTTAAGAGTTTAGAGGACTGGATTAAAGTCCTGTTTTTCAAAGACTTGTGCGGCAAATGTATAATTTTCTGAAATTTTAATCAAAATCAATTTCAGTATTATCTCCGATGTTCAAACTCAAATCCGCGCCCCGCACCGACGCGTCCGAACCGATGACGGACTGCCGTAGCACCACATTATTCAACGACGCAAAACTGCCGATGATGCTGTTTTGGACGATGGTCCGTTGGATGTCGGCGTTGTTCCCGATGGTGACGTGCGGGCCGATAATCGAGTTGGCAATCGTGCAATTTTCGCCGATCGCCACCGGATGGATGATGATCGTGTTTTCGTATTCCGGCAAATTAAAAGCATCGGTCGCGTACCCAACTTGGTTCAAAAGCATGGCATTTGTCTCCAAAAGCACGTCTTTTCTGCCGCAATCGTACCAATTATTGACTTTCATGGCCTCAAAAACCACCCCGTTTTCGACCATGTTTTGCAGGCAGTCGGTCAGTTGGATTTCGCCGACCGTCCGGGAATTGGATTCGATGAGGTGCTGTGCTGATTTGATAAACTGGCCAATTTCCCGGATTTTGTACAATCCGACAATCGCCATATTTGACTTTGGGATGAGCGGTTTTTCCACCAATTTCGTCACATGGTTTTCGGAATCGAACTCCACGACGCCAAAATCTCGCGGCACATTCACCCTTTTCACGCTCAAACACGAGTGTTTGCAATTCATCATTTCGCGCAAATCGGCATCAAAAATCGTGTCGCCGAAGGCTATAAAAATTTCATCTTCATTTTTGATGTTTTCCCGCGCCGTCCAAATCGCATGGCCGGAGCCTTCGCGTTTTTCCTGCAACACAAATTCCATGTTCAAATATGGATAGCGTGCCTTCAAAAAATCGCGGATTTTTTCTCCCAAATACCCGATGACGATGACAAAATCGGTGAGGCCGATTTCCACAAATTTGTCGATGATGAAACAGATAATTGGCTTGCCTGCCACCGGCATCAGCGGTTTGGGTTGGGTGTAAGTGTGTGGGCGAAGGCGGGTTCCTGCTCCGGCGACCGGGATGACGACTTTCATTTCTCTTGTTATTTTTGTCTCGGCCAAAGGTAAATTAGATTTACGATTTTGGATTTACGATTTACGACGGTCTGATTGTAGGTTTGCCCAATCAAAAATCAACTTAAAATGTCTGAATCAGAATTCCCAAAATTTTAGAATTTTCTGAATTCTGGAAATCCTAAAATTCTGCAAATTCTGATTCAGACAGCATCCACCAACTTAATCAAAAATCAACTTAAAATGTCTGAATCAGAATTCCCAAAATTTTAGAATTTTCTGAATTTTGAAAATTCTAAAATTCTGCAAATTCTGATTCAGACAGCATCCATCAACTTAAAATGAAAGAATTTCTGTCCATCGCTTTCCGCTCGTTGCTCGTTTTTGGGGTGCTTTGCCTCGTCCAATATTTGATACCATATTATTTGATTGCCGGTGCGGTCATCCTCGCCGGGATTTTTATGTTGAAAACTTCCGACGACCGCTCGACGGCTTTGGGCGTTTTGATTGGGGGGATTGTTTTTGGGGTTTTTGCTTATTTTATGTCCATTTATTTTCCAATTATCGGTTGAAATTCTCCCCAATCAAAATCCAATAAATTGTCCAAAAGTTGCCCATAAACCGGGTCGGTCGCCGCTTTTTCCATCAAAAGTGTACAAAAAATCGCCTCGCCTTTGCCCATTTTCACCCGAACCAACGGAAAACCCGTGAACTCCCGAACCCTTTCTTCCCTTTTGTGAAAGGCCAAATTGATGGCTCCGTGAATCGTCGTGAACTGCGCCAAAACTTCCACATTTGTTTTTGGGGAAATGTAAAATGATTCGCGACAAGCCAGGGGCTTTTCGCGTTTTCCATTGTTTGGCCAAGTCAAATCCAGCGGTTCGATGCCCTGAAAAATGGGCGATTCCGGCACGGTCATCGAAATCATTTCGGCGGGCTGGCGGTAAATTGAGTCGATAATTTCTGGGAAATTTTTCTTTAAATTTTCTGCTCCGCCGAGAAAAACTACCCGCTGACCGCGACGTATTTGGTTTTTAATTTTTCTAAAATCTGATTTTTTGAGTGCACTGGCATCTGTGATAAAAGATCCACCCCTGTTAATTTTTTTTCGTAATTTTTTAAACCATGCTTTTTTATTTTCGCTTGAACTTTCTAAGCAAATTCGTTGAAAAGCCTGATGATAATTTTGGTTGGGGTCAAAAAGTAATTCACTCCAAAATAACCGTGCAGCGGTTAAATCATTAAAAACTTTATATTCAGAAGCAGTTTTCGGCACAAAATTTCCTCTAAAACATTCTGGTGTCGGAGAAATAAGCATTTCATAATCATTTTCAGAAACCACTTTTTCACCATTGAAAACTTTGAATTTCAACTTGAAAACTTTTCTGCCAAACCAAGTTTTTTCTTCGGGCAGCGCAATTTCCAATGAATCCCAAACCCGCGAAAAATGCTGCACGCCGGGCAAATCTTTGAATCCAGAAACCAACTTAACCCCTTGATTTTCAATGCTCCAACTCAATTTTGTCGGCGGCAAATCCGAGCCGTCGCCAGCATCATTTATCAAACAAAAACGCGTCCGCAACGTGTCGCCACGGTAAAAATGCCGACCCCAAAGTTCAGCGGAAATCAGCACAGGTTGGAGTGCCAATTTCATTTGATGATAAACCGGGTACGGCTCGATTTTCTGCGCATCAAACACATTTTTGAACCAACAAATGCTCGAAAATTGCTGCAAACCGGCCACATCCGGGCAAGTCCGGCGCACCGCTTCGTGCGTTTCTTTGGAGATAAGTGCCTGAAAATCAAGGAAAACCGCCGGGTCGTGGTCTTCAAAAACGTACCGTCCGACCAACGGCTGCGGTAAAAAATGGTTGAACGAATAAAATCGCGGCGGATGCCCCGCGTCGTTGCTCGGATAGCCGCTCGAAAATTCTTGTGAAATCAGCGGACGCCCAACATTTTTGTATGATTTTGAAAATTCGCCATTGAAATAATCGAACAGCGAATAATAATACCAATTGATGTAGGTGTGAACATCGTCCGCATCGCCATCGTCGATGGTTTTGATAAAATTGGGGTCAACCTGTTTTGCGTCGCGGCGATAACCGGAGTCAAAAATCACCGGTCTGGTGTTATCCAAATTTCGTACAGTCTTAACAACATCAGATATAATTCTGAATTTATTTTCCAATCTCGTTTTTACAGTGTCTTTTTCATAAAATTTCATTTCATTGTTTACTGTCCACATCAAAATGGATGGATGGTTTTTGTACTTGTTTATCAACCTAAAAAACTCGTCGCGCCAAAAATTTAAAAGTTGTTCGTTCGGGATGTCGCCGCGCATCATCAACCACGGCCACTGTCCCTCGAAACTCACCGCAACTCCTTGACGGTCAGCAGCTTGCAGCCAAATTTCTGAAAATGGTGAGGTCGTCGTGCGGGTAAAAAACGCGCCGCCGTCGTGCATTTTTTTCAAAAAAGTATCCGCCAAAACTGCATCGTTTGGACGAAGGGACATTGGTGAATGGTTCGCGCCACGAATCCGATATGGTTTGTTGTTTAAATAAAAAAAATCGCCGCGCGCCTCGAAAGTTCGGAAGCCGACCGTTTCCGAAAACCTATCCAATTCACGGTCATTTTCAATCAGTTTTATTTCCAATTCGTACAAAATCGGCTGTTCCGGCGACCACAATTTTGGTTCGATGCCCCCAAAACTCAGCGTTTCAAAAATCGTTTCGCCGGGCTGCGCGAGCCATTTTGCAAAACCCTTTTTTGAAAAAATTACCGACCCGTCGGCCTTCGATTTCACTTCCAAATCCACCGAAATTTGTCTCGCGCGGTTGTCATTTTTGATTTTCAAATCCACATTTGCCCCGGTCAAATTGGGTTTAAAAAACACATTTTCAAAATGCACTGGGCTGGAAATTATCAATTTCACCGGCTGCCAAATCCCCGCCGGGTCGTGCGTAAAAATGCCATGCGGCAGGTCGGAAAGCATCTTTTTCGTCACTTCGACGGTCACGGCGATGTCGGCGACTTGGTTGTTTTCGGGCGAGTCGGTCAAATAATTTCGGATGACTTTCACGGCCAACAAATTTTTTCCGGGGTGCAAAAACTCGGAAACATCCACCACAAATTCACCGAACATCCCCACATTCCGACCCACAAAATTGCCGTTCACCCAAACTTCTCCGATTTTTGAAATGGCATCAAATTGTAGCCGGAACAACTTTTTTTCGCCCGAAAAAAACGCCGAATCCACGTCCATCCAATGCCGATAAAATCCAATTTGGGTGATTTCGTGAGCAAAAGTGTAATTTTTGCAACGGGCAATTTCGGCCTGCAAATAATTATCGGAAACACCTTTGTCGCCCGACAACATCATCGCGTCCTCGCCGTGCAGCCAGACCCGGTTTTCGTTCCAAAAATTTGGGACGGGCAAAATGTGCCATTTTTTATCCGAAAAAGTTGGGTTGATAAATAATGTATCGGGATAACCCGAAGTATCGGGATCGTCCAAAGTCAATCCAAAACTTGAATTTGGCATAAAAAGCCAATCGCCATCCAGTGAAATTTCTTGGTGAATTTCATTGGTTTTGGAAATAACTTTTGGTTGATACCTTTCTCGCCGTGATGCCCACTTCAATCTTGAAATTTCCACACTTTCGACCACTTCAAATTCCTGAGGACCAGCAGGTTGCGTCAAAATTTCACGCACCTCGACATCATCAAATTCAACGGGCAGCCAGCCGCCGCCGAGCACAATTTTTCCAGCCGGATGGGCAAATTTTGAAGTGTCGCGAATTGAAATTCGCGGTTGTTTTTCTTCCTCCAAAAACACCAAAATCTGATTTTCAAAAACCTGCAACCGGAAAGTTTTCCACTCGCTTTTTGAAGCATCCGGGTGAAATTCGAGCGGTCGGATGGCCAAAAAATCGTCAGTCCCGAGATATCCGTACCGCCAAAAAAGCAAATCATCGTGGTTTCCGCCGCGAAATCCAAAGACATATCTTTGGTCGCGGGCGAGGCAGCGGAGACCTGCGAAAATTTGGGTTTGCGGTGCGTCCGATGCCGTCCGCGCACGAAATTTCAGTTCATAATTTTTCCAATCCGCTTGCCCGGCAGTGGCAAAACATCCGGCCAAACGCAAAACGCCGTTTTCGATTTTGGCTTCGCCGCGCTCAAAAAACTGCCAGTTTTCGTTGTTTTTTGATGAAAAGTCATCGGAAAAAAGGAGTTTGCCGGGCTGGGCAAAAAGTGTTTTTCCTAAAAAAACGCAGCAAAACACCAGGATTTTTTGTTTGAATTTCATCTTTAAAATTTAGAAAGCAAATTTAGCCAGACTGGTTTTCTTTGTCTTTTATTTTTCAAAAACCACCAACCAAACTGACAAAAACATGGAATTTGGAAAACTGCCCAGCCTCGCCGGTGTTGATTTTTCGCTACCGCCCGACCTGCCGGAAAATTTGGATTTTTTAAAAAATTTAGGCGCAAGCCATTCAAAACCAACGATTTATCTCGGCGCGACGGGTTACGCCATGAAAGATTGGGTGGGGAAATGGTATCCGCCCGGCACGAAAAGCACCGAGTTTTTGAGGCAGTACGGTTTGCAATTCAACACGATTGAGCACAACACGACGCATTATGCCATCCCAAATTTGGTGACCGTCGAACGTTGGAAAAATGAAGTTCCTGCCGATTTTCGGTACTGCCCAAAACTGCCGCAAACCATCAGCCATGCCTCGAATTTGGGGCTGCGGTCGGCGCAACTTCGGGAGTTTTGCCAAAATATTTCCGCGCTCGAAGAAAAATTGGGCTGCTGTTTTATGCAGTTGCCGCCGCATTTTTCCATCCAAAATTGGCGGATTTTGGATGCTTTTTTAGATGATTTTCCGAGGGAAATTCCGCTCGCCATCGAGGTTCGGCACGAGAGTTTTTTTGAAAAAACAGCGGCTGCCGATGCCTTTTTTCAACTGTTGGCCGATGCAAAAACGACTGTCGTGATTACCGATGTGGCCGGGCGGCGAGATGTTTGCCACGGTCGTTTGACTTCCGAAAAAACGATGGTCAGATTTGTTGGAAATGACTTGCATCCCACTGATTTTCAACGGATTGAGTGGTGGGCGGAGCGGCTGAAATTGTGGTTCGGGGCGGGGCTGCGCGAGGCGTATTTTTTCACCCACGAACCCGATAATTTGCTCGCGCCGGACTTGGCAAAATTTGCGGGCGAGGTTTTTTCGGAAAAAATGCCGGAGGTTTTGGTGCGGTTTCCGAAGCCGATTTCGATGGTTGTGCAGGGCAGTTTGTTTTGATTTGAAAAAAAAAATCCCCGACCCAGTTTTTAAACTCGGTCGGGGATTTTTTTTGCTCATTTTTCAAAAAATCACTGCTTCACCACTTTCTCCACTGCCGAAATTTTTTCGGATTCCAATTTTACAAAATAAACGCCCTGCGGCAATCTCGCCTGAGGCGAGATCAAATCAAATAAAACAGGCTGGCCTGCCGAAATGTTTTGCAAATTCTGCTGCTGTAAAATTTTTCCATCTATCGAAATCAAAGAGACCGTTGTTTCTCCCGACAAATTTTGATTTATCGAAACGGTCAAAAAATCGTGGGCTGGGTTTGGTTGGACTGAAATCTGGATTTTTTCATCCAAATTTTGGGTCGAAATCGTCCCGCCAGAATTTACAATGACCCCGGCGGCAGCGGCTTTTGCACAAACTTGGTCGCCTTCGGCAGTCGTTGCGCAGGCCTCGCCCTCGTAATTGAACAAATCCATGAACTCAAAATCGTCGAGGTACCAGCCGTCGGCACCGCCGCCTGCGTTCGTGGCGAAGCGATAACGGACGCTGATATTTTTGCCTTTGTAATCGGAAAGGTCAATATATGAATCCACAAAATTGGCCTGCGTTCCCCAAAAACCATCCAAATATGGAATCGGAATGGTTTGATACGGGATGCCACCGGTGTATCCATTTCGAAGAAATTTGCTGGGTGGCACCCGTTTCCAATTATTGCTAAATGGGTCTTCGGTTATTTCCACAAAACCGCCATCCACGCCGGCCTGCGTCGTCCACGAATGCCAAAAACGAAGCGTCGGGCGATTGCCTTGCACCGGTTTGGTGTCCGCATCATACACCACAAAATCCGATTCGGTGGATAAATCATCTCCTTTCCAAGCATTATTTCCGCTTTTGGTTTTGTCGGATTGCAAGCCAAAAGCAGGGTCGAGGTCGGGGTTGGTCGAGTGCGTCAACCAATTTCCTTGCCCAGTTTCGAGGTCATCGAAATGAAAACGGAGCGACTTTTTGGCCGGGTCAGATTTTGCGGAATAGGTCAAAGTCATGCTCTGGTTCGGAGCCAAAAAGCCGAGGCTCCAAGTGATTTTGTTGCCGCTGACTTGCCCGCCGTTGTTCACCGTGCCGGGAATCGGGGTCAGTCCGACGGGCAGTTCGTCGGTGACCACGACATTGGATACGCCGGCCGGTTTTCCATTTCTGACCGTGACGACAAAATCAGCGTTTTCGCCCGGATTGATAAGCGGTGTGGTTGTTTTTTTGGTCAAAGTCAGTTCATTTTGACAGGCTAAGGGTACTTTGAAACTCTCAATTCCATCGCCCGGATTTGTGTTGCTGCCCTGATTTGCACCGTCGCCGAGGCCGCGCCGGGCAAAAACTTTCCAAATCAAACATTGATTTTCACCGGCAAAATCCGCTATGTCGGCCATCAAAATCGCATCGCGGCCATCCACAAACCCAGGGTTGCAGGGGCAAAGTTTCATGCCGTCCATCACCAATTGCATGGCTTTGTTGTTGCCCGACGTGCCGTTGAAAAGATCGGCGGAAAAACCATGTTTTTCAACCATCGCCCAGTACAAATCCCAGAGTACGACAGTCCAAATTTCGCCCAGCGAATGCACTTCGGTGTTGTGCGCAACATTGTAAAATGTCAGCGGATTGATGGCCATGTCCGTCGAATATGGAAACCGCCGAATGCCGCCGCCATCAGGTTGCTCGCGGAAAACGTAAGTTCCGACGGCGCGTTTTTTGGCTCCGGTGTCGCCCGTTTTTGCAGAAATGGCAAGCGCAAAAAAGTCGCTCCAACCTTCGCCCATTTGTTCAGGATTGCCAAGGCAACCTGTGTTTGCCGGGCCGCCGACGAGACGATTTGAAATTCCATGCCCATATTCGTGGGAAATTATGCCGTTGTCGAGGTCACCGTCGTAAAAGGTCGGACCAACCTGTGGCGGCTGCACAAGCGAAACATTCAGGCCGTCGCCCGCAAATTCGCGGAGCAAATCGCAGTCGCCTTTTCGCATCGCAATCACCGGAATCGTCACTTGGCCGCCCACCGAGCCAGGGCCCATATTTGGCAATTGACTTTCATAATTGCAAATAATACAGCCAATTGCGCCCGCTTGCTCGGCAAAAAGTGCTTTTTGACCAAATTCGCAAGTGCCTCTGTCCACCATGACAATTTTCCCGGCAACGTCATTTTTCGGCAAATCGCAGCCCAACGAAGGAGGGTTTGAACTGCCATCATCGGCCACCACGACCTCGCCGGTCACCGGAATTTGAGTAATTGGCGCGCCCCAGCCGGGTGCTGCTTTTGACAAATAATCGCCCGCCAAAGTCAACGGCGTGTTCACGGTTATCACAAAAGTCCCCGACCATTTGTACATCTGGATCCGCCCGGTTTGGCCGTCGGGCGCGGGGGAAAAATTGGCGTTGTCCGTACCGCTGCCGTCGAGTGCTTCGGCAAAAACCACGTCGTTGTCTTTTCCACCGTTGCCAAAATTATTGATTTGATACGCACCGCTGGCCTCGTCCATACCATATTTATAGGCCAAATCGTGCATCATATTGGTGGTGTAAAATAGGTTGGTCACCGCAGTCGAGCGATTGATTTCAGGTTCGGCAAGCGCGTCAAATGGAAAATCGAAAGACATATTTGCGCCACCGCTGACTTCGTTTGCCGCACTCGGCGGGTTATTATTGCTGTCGGCGTCATCGTATGCACGGATGTTATTTCCGCGGGTGTAATTAAATTTTTCGTTCGCAGCCGTCCCGGTCGCGTGCCAGCCGAGCGGCGAGGCAATCGGGTCGTGCGGGTCGGAGACGAGGGTGCGCGAGCCGTGCGTTGGGCTTTCGATTGGCCATGCAAAAACGCGGTACGATGCTGCGGCACCACCCATTTCTACCTCTGATTTTTTATCGGAAAATGTTTTATCTGATTGATTTTCAATGGTTTCGACACAGTTTTCGAGGTGCGCGTGCGGCCCATTTCCCAAAAAATCACAATGCGAGGTCAAATCATTTTTCTCCAAAATCTCTCCGTTTTCGGCGGCAACCCGGATGCTCCAAGTTTCAGAACCGATTGCCGAACGGATGGCCACATCCCAAGCCAATTTTACCGAACCATCCGGCATCGGTTGAAAACAAAGTGAAACGGGAATCTCAAATTTCGACACCGCGCCCGTCCCAAAAATGTAGTTTTTTTCATTGATTTTTTGTTGAACCCTCGGCACCTCAAACCCCTGAAAACCAATGGATTCCATCGCAAAACGCAAAGATTTTTCAGCCGAAATCCTCGGCGAAACAGATTTGGCTTTTTCAGAAAGATGGCTGACGAAACGGTTTCCGTTGGTCAAAACCTGCCCGTTTTTTTGGACGTGCAAACCAAACAAGCCATTAAAAACTGGCAAGCCGAGATGCTGCTGTTGCAACCAAACGTGGGTCAAGCCATTGTTTTTTGACAAAAATTCGTCGGTAATTTTCAAATCAGCCACGTCGGTGGCTGTGAGGTTGAATTTTTCGTGGTTCGTCCGCAAAAAATTGAGCGCGGTTTCTCGCGGGTTTTGGGAAAAAACAGGCAGGCAAAGCAGGAGCAGCCCGGCAATCAGTAAATTATTTTTCATTTAAAAAAGACAGTAAAAGTTTGATTTTGGAAAAAAAAGAACACCCGGCGAAGGTAAAAATAGGTCGGATGACTGAGCAAGTTGATTGCCCAAATTGCAATGATTGAACAAAACCAGGGGTTTCGGTTTGGGGAAAAAATTCTTTTTAGGTAAAAATGCATCAATTACCTTTGTTCCAATGCCACCCAGAAAGAAAAATCAGGTCTTTTTTTCCCAAAAACAATTAGAATTTAAAAATTCGAGGCGCATCATTCCTGATTTTTATTCCTAATTCCTAATTTTTTCAATAATCGAATCACCATACTTTTTTGAGAAATTTCTGCCACTTCCTTTTAATTTTTACAAAAAACCGTCTGCCCAGCCGACGAATTTCAGCAATTCTCTGGGCATGGATTTTCTTTTTTCCCACTGTTTTTTTTGCCCAAAACCCAAAATCTGACCCATCGATTTTGGTTCGGCTGGATGCCTTGAACGAGGTCGTTCAGAAAAATTTGTTTCCCATCGATTTGCCAAAAATTGACTGCGAAAACCTGAAAAACGGCCACCCCGAACTCAAAATGACGCTCGAACAAGTCAAATTTTATCGAGAAAACGGGGCGAAAAATTGCGCTTTTCAGTTGTTGGAAATGTTGAAAAACGAATCTTTTTCAACAAAAAAAGGCCAGTTGCAATGGTTGGAAGAAGCCACAAAAACGCTTTCCCGGTTTGAAGTTTTGGATTCGGCGATTGCGATGGCGACCCAATTCCGAGCATTGGCCGAGCAAGAAAATTCCTCAAAAACCGAGGCTTGGCTGGCCGAAGCCAACGCCCGCGACCAAAAACTTCAATTTTGGGAAACCTTCGCGCTTGCCGAAAAAGCACTCGAAAATGCACGGGCTGCGGGCGACAAAAAATTGGAAGCCGCCGCGCTCGAAATCATCTCCGGTTCGACCCGCGACATTTACCAAACGCACCCCGAAAAAAGCATCCCGCCGCTGCTCGAAGCCCTCAAAATTTATGAAGAACTGCGCGACACGAGCCAAATCATCCGCAGTTTTACCGGTTTGGCCATCCATTTTTACGACTCCGATATCGAAAAAGCGGTCGGTTTTTTGGAACGCGCCGCCGCGCTCGCCAACCGCCAATCCAAATTGAACGTGAAAATGTCGGTGATTCGAATGCTCTCGATTTGTTATGATTTTGTGGGTGAAAAAAAGAAAAGTCTTGACTTGATTTTCGAGTCTGTTAAAATCTCTAAACATCTGGGCAACAGGTCTTTAACTCAAAATATTTACGAGCACATCGCTGGAAATTACCTCAGTTTGGGCGATGCAAATGCTGCCCAACAATTTTACGATTCGGCCTGGGTTTATTGCAGTTTTGAACGTCAACTCGGTTATTTTTATCGTGGTTTGGGCGAAACGGCGGCGGCTCGCGGCGACTTGAAAAAAGCAAACGAGTGGTTTCTAAAAGCCTTCGACGAGCAGACAAAAAGTTACAACGAACGAAACACCGTGCAACTTTCGGAGTGGGAAACCCGCTTCCGAACCCGCGAAACGGCCCTGCAACTCGAAGCACAAAAACGGCAGCGGTGGCTACTTTTTGGTTTGGTTTTCGCGTTCGCAGCCCTTTTTGCCGGGGCGGTTTTTGCTTTTTTTCAACAAAAAAAGAGCCGCGAAAAATTGACCACACAAAATCAAATCATCGAAAAACAGACCGCCGAACTCCGCAGATTGGACGAGGCGAAAAGCCGTTTTTTTGCAAATGTCAGCCACGAATTGCGGACGCCTTTGACTTTGATGCTCGGCCCGCTCGGCTCGATGTTGAAAAGAAATCGGCTCGAAAATATTGATTTTACCCACGCCAAAACCGCCCAACAGCACGGAAAACAACTCCTGAACTTGGTCAACGAAATCCTCGATTTGTCAAAAATAGAGTCCGGGAAAATGAAAATGCAGGAGACAACGGTCAGTTTTCAGCCGTTTTTGCGCAGGTTGGTAAGCAGTTTTGAGAGTCATGCAGAGCGGTTGGGCATCCGTTTTGTTTTTGAATATCGGGTTGCCGACCGGCTGCGGGTGCAATTGGACGAGGACAAATTGACAAAAGTGGTCAATAATCTGCTGTCGAATGCCCTGAAATTTACCCCACCGCAAACCGGCCAAGTCAAAGTGGTGGCCGAAGAATTTGAAAATCGGATACGAATTTCAGTCCACGATACCGGTCGCGGCATTCATCCCGACGATTTGCCGCACGTTTTTGAGCGATTTTACCAAACTGAACAGGCGAATGCGCCGATTGAAGGTGGCACGGGCATCGGTTTGGCACTTTGCCGGGAGTTTGCGGAATTGATGCAGGGAAAAATTTGGGCAACCAGCCCGGCGGACGGCGGACGGTGGACGGCGGACGGACAGCCGGGTTCGGTTTTTCATTTTGAATTTCCGAAAAAAGAGGTTTTGGGCGTTTTGGAAGAAGCCGCTTTTGTCATTCAGGAGGAACCCGTCCCAACCCAGCACGACACGGACGGGTTCCTCCTGAATGACAAAAACAATGGCAAAAAAGCAGCAACCCAATCAAAAAATCAACCAAATAACCAGCCCATCATTTTACTCGTCGAAGACAACGACAGCCTGCGTGATTATGTAAAATTGATTTTATCCGAAAAATATCAAGTTTTCACCGCAGCCAACGGCCAAGAAGCGTTGACTTTTTTGACCTCAAAATTTGCCGAATCCATCATTCCTCATTCCTCATTCCTCATCCTTTCAGATGTGATGATGCCCGTGATGGACGGTTTTCAAATGGTTGAAAAATTGAAAAATGATGACCGTTGGCGGGGTATTCCAGTCGTCATGTTGACGGCTCGCGCAGATTTGCGAGACAAATTGAAAGCTCTCCGAATCGGTGTGGACGACTATCTTTTGAAACCTTTTGAAGAAGAAGAATTGCTCGCCAGAATTGAAAATTTATTGAAAAATGCAAGCCAACGTGTTGTAAATGAAGACTTTAAATCAGAAAATGAAACGCCTTCCGATGACCCAGAAATCGTAAATCGTCTCGCCTTAGGCGAGACAAAAATCTTAAATCCCGCAGATTTGGAGTGGTTGGCGGAATTGGAAAAAGTGGTTTTGGCCGAGGTGGGCAACTCGATTTTGAACGTTGATTTTTTGGCCGACCGGATGCTTTTGAGCCGCACCAAATTTTTTCAAGAAGTAAAACGGCTGGTCGGGATGACGCCGAACGAATATATTTTGGAAGTCCGGTTTTCGACTGCCCGAAACTTGTTGGAAACGCGCCGCGCGACTTCCGTAAAATCGGCTGCCGGGGCGGTCGGTTTTCGAGATGTCGAATATTTTAGCCGACAGTTTCGGGCGAAATTTGGGAAGTCGCCGTCGGATTATTTGGGTTGAATTTTATCAAAAAATATCTGAATCAGAATTTGCGGAATTTTAGAATTTTCAAAATTCTGAAAATTTTTAAATTCCGCAAATTCTGATTCTGACAAAATTTTAGAATTTAGCATATTTTGCAAATTCTAAAATTCTAAAATTCTGTAAATTCTGATTCAGACCACCTGCAATTATGAAAAATTGGCTTTGTCTCCTGTTCATTTCCAGTACTTTTTGGGCTTGCGGTTCGAAAAAACAAGCCGAAAAAAATGCCCCGCCGCTGCCCACAAATTTGTCCGGGAAAGAATTGGCGGCTACTTTTTGTGGCAGTTGTCACCTCGTTCCTGCACCCGATTTGTTGGACAAAACGACTTGGAAAGATGGTGTTTTGCCGGAAATGGCTTACAATTTGGGCATAAAACCGATTGAAGACAAGTTTTTTCAGATGCCGCCGGCAGACATAAATACGGTGATAAAAACCAATATTTACCCATCCAAACCGATGTTGGCACCCGAAGATTGGCAAAAAATTATTGATTTTTACGTCTCGGAAGCACCCGAAAAACTGCCGGAACAAAAGCAAAAAGTGTCGGTAAAAATCGGTTTGCCGTTTTTTGAAATCCATGAAATGACGGGGAAAACGCGCGAATTGCCGTTTGTCAGCATGTTAAAAATGGACACGGCGAACCACCTTTTTTACCTCGCAAAACGGAACGGGCGGTTTGTTGAAATTTTCAATAAAAATTTTCAAAAAGTAGATTCGATTCGGATTGAAAGCCCCGTTTCGGATGTCATTTTGGCGCAGTCGAGGCAAAATTTTGGGCAAAATGAAAAGTATATTTTGCAAATGGGCATCATGGATCCGAACGAGGCCGCTGCCGGAAAACTATCAAAAACGGATACCAAAAATGGAGCGGTGACGCTGATTGATTCTTTGCAGCGGCCTGTCCAACTCACTTTATTTGATGTAAATCAAGATGGAACGGACGATTTTTTGATTTGCAATTATGGAAATTTGACCGGAAAATTGGCTTGGTACGATGGCAAAACGCAAGAAGAACACCTTTTAAAATCATTGCCCGGCGCGCGCAACACGATTGTTCGAGACATGGATAACGACGGAAAATTGGACATCGTGGCCTTGTTTTGCCAAGCGCGAGAAAGCATTTCAATTTTTTACAATCGCGGAAAAGGCATTTTTCAAGAAGAAGTTGTTTTGGAATTTCCACCCGTTTTTGGTTCCAGTTTTATGGATTTGGCGGACATGGATGGCGATGGAAAATGCGATATTCTCTACACAAATGGAGACAACGCCGATTTTTCCCAAATTTTAAAACCATATCATGGTTTGCGTATTTTTAAAAACGAGGGGCAATCCACAAAAAATCCGACGAAAAATGGGTTCAAAGAAGTCTTTTTTTACCCAATTTATGGCGCGTCGAAAGTGATCGCCTGCGATTTTGACCGTGACGGCGATTTGGATTTGGCGACCATCGCTTTTTTTCCCGATGCCCAAAAAACGCCGAACGAAGGTTTCTTGTTTTTTGAAAATTTGGGCAGTGCGAATTTCAGAATTTCCACTTTTTCAAATTCAAAAAATGGGAAATGGCTGGTCATGGATATCGGCGATTTGGATGGCGATGGGAAGGTGGATATTTTGTTGGGAAGTTATTTGAAAGGTAAATTTTTGCCAACGGCCAAGGAATTGCCGGTGGTTGTTTGGTTGAAAAACATTTCAAAATAGCCAATCTTCATATACATTAAGGCTCAATTATGATTTCAAGTTGCTGGTTCGAAAAGGTGCAGCGCACCAAAATATTTGTAGAAAACGATGATAATCAGTCATCAGAGGTGCGTAGCACCGGAATATTTTGGTAGAAATATCTCGGTGCTACGCACCTTTTGTAAATTTTGTCCATCGTTTTCTACAAATATTTTGGTGCGCTGCACCTTTTCGAACCAGCAACTTGAAATCATAATTGAGCCAAGATTATTTATCCTTCAAACACCGAACACACAAGGCGTGCTGCGATTTTCCAATGATTCCGGTGACAAATTTTTTATCCAAATTATCGGTTTGGAGGTAAAAAGCATTGGCATCATTGATGTTATCGGAACCCCAAAGAAAAGCAACACGACCCAAAATATTGCTGTGCGTCGCATCCGGTTCGTGCCAATAGGCACTGGGTTTCAGGCCAAAACGATAGGTGTCCAAGCCGTTCAAACCATCGAGCCAACCCGATTTTGTGGTCAGGTGGTGGGCATATCCGTCGGGGCCATGTTTGGTGGTCAGAAAATTTCTCAAATCTTGAAAATCGCGGTCGCTCGGCAGGTGAAAACCTTTTGGGCAAACGTCGCGCACCGCTGTGTACACTTTTTTGTCGAGCAAGGCGGGGACATTTTGGTGGTCGTAAATATTTGCGGCAGCAAACCATGAATAAAGCAAGCCGTATTCCTGCACAAACAAAATAGAATCTTGGGCATCGAGGTCGCCATCGCCATCAATGTCATCATCGAAATTGGGGACGAATTTGTGCTGCGAGCCATACCAATAAGTTCGATTGGAAGCATTTCCAATATCAATGGGCAAGCCGTTGGAATATCGGGTGCTGCGCAAATTTTCGGCCAGCCAACCCTGGTTTCCGATTTGAGTTCCGGTGTAAATATTGCCATCGGCATCGCTTGCCTTGCCGCCCCAAGTGCTGAAAGTTTTTTCTTCGGAATAAGCAAGGTCGCTTACGCTGCGCACAAATGCACGGATAAAATAGGTTTTGCCCGGCGAAAAACTTTCTACGGTGCCCTCAATTTTTACGATTTGTGGTTTGCCCAACGAGCGCAAACTGTCTTGCACGGTTGGTGCGCCGGTCGTATTCCAACAATAACCGACTTCCTGAATGGACATAAAATCATCGGCAGTCACCGTAGAAAAGGCATCCACCGAAAATAACAGTGCATTATTCAGGCTGTCAATATTGATTTTGAGCAGGGGAAGATTTTCCACACAACGCCAATTGGTGCTGACAAAAATGCCGAAAATTGAAAAACAGAGTAGGGCTTTTAGAAATTTCATAAAGTAAATTTTGGAACTGATTGATTTAAAAAGGCTTGACAAAATTGGCCTTCGGTGTCGGATATGTTTGAGCAGTTTTTGCAGTTTTGGGTTGCCACTCAAAAACCCGGTTTGCGCGGCAAAGGCAGTAATTTTTTTATTTTTGCAAGAAATTTTAAAACACCTGCATGTTGTCCACTCAAAAAAACAAGGAAAAACTTTTCCAAAAATGCCTCCGCGTCGGCATCACCGGCGGCATCGGCAGCGGAAAATCATTGGTTTGCAAGATGTTCGCTGCGCTCGGCATCCCAATTTATGATGCCGACGCTCGCGCAAAAATGTTGCTGGAATTTGATGAAAACATCGTGGAGCAGGTCAAAAAGGAGTTTGGCGAAGCCGCTTATTTGCCAGATGGAAAATACAATCGCCCGCACGTTGCCAAAATTGTGTTTTCAAATCCTGAAAAATTGGCGCGGCTCAATGCCATCGTGCACCCGGCGGTTGAAAAAGACAGTCGCACGTGGCATGAAGTTTTTGCCGAAAAAGGCACATTTCCGTACACTTTGAAAGAGGCGGCTTTGTTGATTGAAAGTGGCAGCCAGCGGCAACTTGATTTTTTGATTTTGGTCACTGCGCCCGAACATTTGCGCATCGAACGGGTGGTGAAACGCGACAATTTGACCACCGAGGAAGTCAAAAAACGCATCGAATCGCAGATGCCAGAGGCCGAAAAATTGAAATTTGCCGATGCCGTCATTGTCAACGATGGCTCAAAATCATTGATCAAACAGGTTTTTTCTTTGCATCAAAAGTTAATCTCAATGGCATGAAATTCATTTTCCCGACCCTTTTTCTATTTGCAATTTTGATTTTTTTGAATTGTAAAACCTCAAAAACCGTCGCCCCGCTGCGCCGTCCGATGGACGAAACGGTTTTGAAAAAATCGGATTCGTTGTACAAAATGCCGGGCGGGAGTCTGGTGGATTTGACCCGCGATAAAGAACAAATTTTGGAAGTTTTGAAAATGCACAAAGGCGAACACGACCTTTACCATCATCTCGATACTTTGCAGGATTTCATCATGCACTACCTTGTTTTTCCGCTGCGGGTGGCGATGGTGGTGCAGCCGGGCAAGGAAAAATTCATCTCCGAAAAAGCCATTTTGCACGGGGTGGAAATTTTGAACAAGGGTTTGGCGGATACTTGGGTGCAGTTCAAAGTGGTGAAAATTGACACCATTTTTGAAAACCTGACCGTCAAAAATTTGAAAGAAGATGGCTACGAAAATTATTACCAGTTTTCAAAAACCCATGATTTTCGCGACACCTGCTCGCTCTATCTCTTTGATAATGAGGCTAATCTGTGCGAAAATTTTACCTGCGCCCGGACGTCTGGTTTTGCCAACATCCTCGAAACGTACACGAATAATGTGGTTTTGGACAAATTTTTTCTCGACGACCAAAAAGTGATTGTCCATGAATTTGGACATTATTTTGGATTGTACCACACGGCGGAAACCCGTTTTGGCGCGGAAAAAGTGGACGGTTCAAATTGCAAAACGGCTGGTGACAAGGTTTGCGACACGCCTGCCGACCCCGGCGAGTTGTTCAATGTTTACATCAACTACACGAGTTGTCGGATGGCCGATTTTCGGGAAGCAGGCACAGGTTTGGAGTACCGGCCGATGGTCAATAATTATATGTCCTATTTTTATCCGTGCTACATGAAAAAATTTGCGTTCACGCCCGGCCAATTGGATGTGATTTTTCGGGCGGCGATTTGGTTTCGGCAAAACCAAATTATTGAACTGGGAGAGATTCCGCTTTTTTAGGAATGAGGAACCAGGGATGAGGGATGAAATTGAGTGTCATTCCTTATCCCTGATTCCTCATCCCTATTTTTGGGTCGTATTTCACATTGATGTTTATCCACATCAACCGCGAAATCCGAAAGATGTACACAAAATTGACCACGATAAAAACGCTCAACAAACTGAACGCCACCGTTTGGCTGTAACCCAAAACCCAAGTGATTGTGCCCACAAAAAAGAGGCAAAAGAAACCAGTCCAAACGTAAGAAATGAACATCGCGCCGTAATAATATCCGGGTTCTGGGAAGTAATTGAGGTTGCAATGCGGGCAGCGTTCGTACATATCGAACGATTTTTTGAAAGACCAACTGCCCGTTTCGAAGGTTTCGCCCTCGTGGCAACGGGGACATTTCAGGTTGAAAATGCTGTATTTTTTTGTGCCTTTTTTGAACATCAGATTTGAAAATTTCGAGCAAAAGTAGCCGATTTTTGATGGAAGGACGGGTGACAAATATCCCATTTCAATTTGGACAAAAAAAATCGCCCGGCGGCAGAACCATCGGGCGAAATATGTCAAACCAAAAATCAATCAGTCTTTTTAGTTTTTGAGGCCGCCATTTGAAGCAGGGACAGTTTCTTGAACTGGTTCTGCTTTCACTTCACCTTTGATGGTGAGGGTGCGGGTCTCAACGGCTTCGTTGGTAGTCAAAGTAATAGTTTTGGTGAAAGCACCGACACGCTGGGTGTCATAACGAACTTCGATAACGCTGCTTTCGCCTGGCATCACTGGCTCTTTTGCATAAGTTGGAACAGTGCAACCGCAAGAACCTTTTGCAGATTTGATGACGAGTGGCTCGGTGCCGGTGTTCGAAAATTTGAATTTGCGCAATGGCTCGCTGCCTTTATCAATCGTACCATAATCAATGGTGGTTTGTTCGAAGGTCATCACTGGGCCAGAAGCATCTTGTGCAGTGGCGGTGAAAGCACCAAAAACGAAGAAGGCAAGAACGGCAATGAAATTTTTCATCTTTTAGATTTGAATTTTAAATGTGAAATAAATTTTTAGATTCGGATTTGTTGACGCCACAAAAGTAGGTAGGCATATATTTTCTGGAAACCTTTGCGCTGTTAACGATAACTGAACATTTTTAAACATCGCCCAAAATCCAGCCTAACTCCTTGACTTTCAAAAAGTTAGAGCATGGAAAAAAGCACTTTTTTAGTTCCAAAAGACTTTGGCTACCTTTGTCCCGCCCAACCAAAAATTTGGTGATTGTGGTTATTGGGAAATTGGGGAAATGGTTATTGGGAGATTGGAAAAATGGGAAATTTCCCAATAACCATTTCCCCAATTTCCCAATAACCATTTCCCCAATTTCCCAATAACCAATCACCAATTTCAAATTTGAGAAAAATGCTCGACACGATGATTGCTGTCCCGAAAAAAAAGAAGTCCGCCGTCCCAGAAAACTACCGCCACGAAGTTTTGGAAGATTATCGAACCTGCTGCATCAGCCGCGAGTGCAGCATTTTGGCCAGAAAAGAGGCACTTTCCGGCAAGGCCAATTTTGGAATTATCGGCGACGGAAAAGAAGTCGCGCAAGTTGCGATGGCTCGGTCTTGGAAAAAAGGCGATTTTCGCTCCGGTTATTACCGAGACCAAACTTTGATGTTTGCCCTCGGCCTGATGACCATCGAGGAATTTTTCGCCCAACTTTACGGCGACCCGCTCACCGATAAATTGTCCTCCGGTCGCCAGATGAATTGCCATTTCGTCACGCCGACGATTGATGAAAACGGCAACTGGCTCGACCACAAAAACCGTTTCAACATTTCTTCCGACATCTCGCCGACCGGCGGCCAAATGGCGCGCGGCCTCGGTTTGGCTTTTGCCTCCAAAATTTTTCGCGATTTGCCGCACCTCGCCGGTGATTTTTCTGAAAATGGAAATGAAGTTTGTTTCGTGACCATCGGCGATGCATCCACTTCGGAAGGCGTTTTTTGGGAAGCGATGAACGCCGCGGGGGTCACGCAATCGCCAATGGCCGTGTCGGTTTGGGACGATGGCTACGGGATTTCGGTGCCCAAAAAATTTCAGACCACGAAAGAAAGTATCTCGGTCGCGCTGTCCGGAATGGAAGGCGAGGGCGGCATCGATATTTACACGGCGAAAGCTTGGGATTATCCGCAATTGCGAAAAATTTACGCCGAAGGCATTGAAAAAGTGCGAAAAAATCACCAACCTGCCCTTTTTCATATTCAAGAAGTTACCCAACAACTCGGCCACTCGACCTCCGGCGACCACCGCAGGTATAAAAGTCCGGAGCGTTTACAATTTGAAATTGACTTCGATTGCAACCGCCGATTGGCCGAATGGATCGTGAAAAATGATTTTGCGACCGCCGAAGAATTGAAAAAAATCGAGGACGAAGCACGCACGTCAGTTTTGTCCAAAGCCAAAAAAATGTACGATGCCTACCACAATTCGGCGGGCGAACTTTTTGAAAAATTAAAAACGACGGTCGAAAAATGCCGCGCCGCCTTCCCTGATTTGCCAGAACTCGAACGCCTCGAATCCGAACTTTCAAAACTCCGCCGACCCATCCGTGCAGAACTTTGGAAAATGGCTCGGCAGGTTTTGTTTTCGCTCGCCGGAAAAACGGGTTTTGAAAAAACGGAACTCGAAAATTTAATCGCCGACCAAAAATCGCAGGGCGAAAAATGGTACTCCACACATTTATATAGTGAAACTGAAAAATCGCCGCTCCGCCAAACCGCCGTGCCGCCCGTTTTTTCCGAAACCAGTTCGATGAAAGACGGTTGGGAAATTTTGAACACCTTTTTTGACAAAACTTTTTCCAGCCGACCCGAAGTTTTTGCCTTCGGCGAGGACGTCGGCGACATCGGCGACGTGAACCAAGGCCTGCGCGGGATGCAGCAAAAACATGGGAAATCGCGCGTTTTCGACACCGGAATCCGCGAATGGACCATCATGGGGCAAGCCATCGGCATGGCGATGCGCGGGCTGCGACCGATTGCCGAAATCCAATATCTCGACTACCTTTTGTACGGCCTCGTGCCGCTTTCTGACGACCTCTGCACGCTGCGTTGGCGGACGGCAAACCAGCAAGCAGCACCCGCAATCATCCGGACGCGCGGCCACCGATTGGTCGGCGTTTGGCACTCCGGCTCGCCGATGTCGTTGATGCTCAATGCTTTACGTGGGATGTGGATTTGTGTGCCGAGAAATATGGTGCAAGCCGCCGGGATGTACCAAACCTTGCTCGGCGGCGACGACCCGGCCATCGTCGTCGAATGTTTGAACGGTTACCGTTTGAAAGAATTGATGCCCGAAAACCTCGGCGAATTTTCCGTGCCGCTCGGCCAACCTGAAATTATCAAACCCGGCAGCGACCTCACTTTGATAACCTACGGCTCGATGGTTCGCATCGCCGAAGAAACTTGCGAGATGCTCGAAAACGTCGGAATTTCGGTCGAACTAATTGACGTCCAGACACTTATGCCTTTTGATTTGCCAAAAACCTGCGTCGAATCTTTGAAAAAAACCAACCGAGTTTTGTTTTTGGACGAAGATTTTCCCGGCGGCGCGACGGCTTACATGATGCAAGAAGTTTTGGAAAAACAGGGCGGCTACCGATTTTTGGACTCCGCCCCACAAACTTTGACCGCCAAACAACACCGCCCAGCCTACGCAAATGATGGCGATTATTTTTCAAAACCGCAGGTGGAGGATATTTTTGAGGCGGTTTATGGGATTTTGCGGGAATCCGAGCCGGGCAGGTTGAGCCAACTTTTAAATTAAAATCATACTTTTGTAAGACAAACGAATACTCAAAACATGAATTTTGAAAAACTGCACAACGACACTAATTGCAATTGTTTAGAGGATGCTGAATTAAATTTAGATAGATTTTTTGCAAGAAAAATAAACAAACCGTTGCCAACCGATAGAGATTTTATATCAAAATGGGAAAAAGGCAATGCTCAAATTGAATGGGATAAGACCAATTGTCAATTGGTTTGTGGATTAAAAGGCATTTCAATAAATCAATGGAATGAAATAAGCCAAGTTGAGGTAATCCAGAAATTTTTAACAACGTTTAGAATTTCACCAAAACATAAAGACAGCATATTGATTTTTAAATGCAGAGGTAATGCCGGTTTAATAAAATTCACACCCAATTCAAAAGATAACTTTCACTATGATTTTTATAAAAGCGATGATTTCAATCTTGATTTAATTGACAACATTGAAATCATTTCACTCGCCAATTTTTTATGAAAAATATTGATTTAAATATCAGTTCCGATTACCAAATTCATCATTTCGATGAATTTCCAATTCTTTTTTCTGGAATAAATAATACTGGCAATCATATTGTCGGTTCATTTATCGAGGAATTAGAAAATTACAATACCTCTTATTTCTATTCAATAGTTACTAAATCTGATTTTAATAAATTCAGGCAGGCTAAAATTCCTTATCTCAATTTAATGAATAAAGCCAGTCAAATTTTTATCGTAACAAAGGATAACAATGAAGAAATAATTGAGGCCAAAAACCTAAATTTAAAAGACATCCCAAAAGATTGGCTTCCCCACCCATCGGTTTTTTGCCCAAATCCTGAAATTTTAGAGTTTGCATAAAAACTCCTCACTCATAATTTATCACTCATTATTCAAAAAAAATGTTTCAAACCATCTTTTTACAAACCGGCGGCGGCAGTTCCATGATTGGGATGTTGTTCCCATTTTTGATTCTTGCGGTCTTTTATTTTTTCATCATCCGCCCACAAATGAACAAGGCGAAAGAGCAGCAAAAATTTGTGGAAAGCCTGAAAGAAGGCATGGAAGTTTTCACCCAAGCCGGAATCATCGGCAAAATCACCAAAATCGAGGGCAACGCCGTCAAGTTGATGGTGGATGAAAAAACCTTCATGAAGGTTTTGAAAACCAGCATCGTCGGCGAATTTCAAGGATAAAAATCAAATAATGGAACACGGATTTGAAGGATTGGACAGGGGTTTTAATTTTTCAAAATGACAAAAAATCCGTGTCGAATCTTGGAAATCCGTGTTCCACAAACCAATTTTACATCAAAATGAAAACCACCCGCCCGAAAATCTCGCAGGAAGAATTGGATGCAATTGCCCACGAAACCCGCGAATTGGAAAAATCCAACAAACTTTTGATCGTCAAAAATTGGCTGCCGAGGTACACCGGCATGCCGCTCGAAAATTTTGGCGAGTACATTTTGCTCGTCAATTTTAGTGGTTATGTAAGAATGTTCGCCGAGCAGCAGGGCGTCGAAATTTTTGGCCTCGACAAACCGATGCAGGCCGCCACCGCGCAAAATATTACCATCATCAATTTTGGCATCGGCAGCCCGAACGCCGGTTTGGTCGTCGATCTTTTGGAAGCCATCCACCCGAAAGCCGTGCTTTTTTTGGGAAAATGTGGCGGCATCCGAACCGGAAAAAACCACGTCGGTGACCTGCTTTTGCCCATCGCGGCCATCCGGGGCGAGGGAACTTCCGACGATTATTTGCCTGCCGAAGTGCCCGCTTTGCCTGCTTTTGCCTTGCAAAAAGCCGTTTCGACCACGATTCGGGACACCGGTTTGGATTATTGGACGGGCACGGTTTACACCACGAACAAGCGGGTTTGGGAACACCGCGAAGATTTTAAACAAAAACTCCGCGATTTTCGGGTGCACGCCGTGGACATGGAAACCGCCACAATTTTTATCGCCGCATTCAAAAACCACATCCCGGCGGGCGCACTGCTTTTGGTTTCGGACATGCCGATGACTTGGGACGGCGTGAAAACCGATATTTCGGACAAAAAAGCGACCGCAGAATTTGCGGATATTCATTTGAAAATCGGCGTGGATTCACTGTTGCAATTGATAAATCATGGAAAAACGGTGAAGCATTTGCGGTTTTAGATTTGAAAAAGCGGCCTGGAAAACTGGATTGGGACGGGTTCCTGCTGAACGACAAAATAGTTTTTTTCAAAAAAATGGGTTGACGAATTTGGTTCGTCAGCCCATTTTTCATTTTGCCCAACCCAGTTTTGCCGTGTTTTTGTCATTGTGGAACAACCCGTCCCAACCCAGTTCAAAATGTAGCCTATGACATTTTGTCATTTAAATTTCTTTAAAAAATGCCAATTTGTCATTTTAAAATAGCAAAACCTGCAATTTTTTCAGGAAAAACCAACTGGAACGCAGTTTGAAAAGAGTGTTTCATCCGCAGTTGATTTTGAATTGCGCGGACAAAACCAAAATCATAAAATTAAAATCTTAAACTTTTTAAACTGTAAAAATGATGAATGCTCTTTTAAAATTCCCGACCGCACCACAAACCAAAACTGTTTTCAACGGTTTATTTGACGAACTTTTTGACCGCAACATCGCCCAATTTATCGGCAGCGATTTGTCCCCGCTGCGCCCGGCGGTCAACATTTTGGAAACCGACGACAATTTCAAAATTGAAATGGCCGCGCCCGGTTTCGAGAAAAGTAATTTTTCGGTCAACATTGACGGCGACCAACTGACCGTTTCCGGTGAAAAAACGGTCAAAAATGAAGAGTTGGACGAGAAAAACGAGAAATTCACGCGCCGCGAGTTCCATTATTCCACTTTCAAACGCTCGTTCACGCTCCCAAAATCCGTGAACCACGATGCGGTTCAGGCTGTTTATGAAAATGGAATTTTGAACCTCACGATTCCGAAAAAAGAAGAGTCGAAAAAAGTGTCCAAAACGATTGCGATTGCCTAACGTGATCAAATTCATCTGCTGACTCAAGTCATCTGATGAATTTTGAGGCTTTTTTCCCAAATTTTTAAAAAAAATGGAGTGAAAGAAGTTTTTCATAAGGTTAGTTAATAGGGTTTTAGGTGTTTTCGAGAGCCGGGGCAGCAATGCTTCGGCTCTTTTTTTCATGGCAGACGGGCGGCGGTTGACGGCAGACGGTTTTACATTTGACCCAAAATTTTTTTGAAAAATGACCGAACCCGAAATTTACATCCAACGATACCTCGCCGGTGAACTCACCGAGGCCGAACGTTTTGAATTTGAAACCGAACTCGCCCAAAATCCTGAACTCCGTGAAGCGGTGCGTTCCGCAAATTCAAAAATCGAAGCCGAAACGGAACAGGCATTGGAAAATGCAGAATCCGACTCAATTTTGACCGAAACCGAATCTGTCGAACCGCCCGAGGGAATTGAAACTGCCCAGCCGTTGACCCAAACAGAAACGCCTCGTCCTGCTCCAAAAATTCACCCAACAGAAGAAACCCGCCTACCGAAAAGCAATTTTAACAAATACGCAATGATTTTTTTCGGGACAATTTTGGCGAGTTCGTTGATTTACAACCAATTTTTCCGGCCAAAAGGCAATTTCGAACGAGCGTTTTCGATGCCTGAAAGTATTTTCGAAGACCTCGAAAAACGCTACGCCACCGACCCGGACACCGTCGTCGCGCTGCCCGAAAGTTGCCTCGAAATGGTGCGGACTGCTGACCAACATTATCAAAAAAACGAATTGGACGAGGCCCAAGATTTGTTGTTGACCATGGCTTTGGACACCTCGGCGGGTTGCCGTTCGGATGCCTATTTTTACCTTGCGTTGATTCAATTAAAAAAAGAAAGCCCCGACGTGGCCGTCCAATGTTTGACCAAAATTGAAGAATATTCGCGTTTTGGCGACGATATTCAGTGGTACATGGCTTTGGCTTTTGTCCAAATGGCCGAAAAAAACGCCGACCGCGAAGAAAACGCGATCCGGGCGATGGAACGGGTCATCGAGTCGTCGCAGCCAGAAGACCGGAAAGAAACGGCTCGGAAAATTTTAGAAAAATATAAATGAAAATGGAAAACCAATCCAAACTCACCGTCGAATTGGACGGCTCGAAACTGCCTTCGATGCGCAGTTTTTATTCAGAAATGGAGGAAAAACTAAAATTTCCAGACCATTTTGGCCACAATTTGGATGCGCTGCTGGATTGCCTTTGCGACCTCGCGCACCTCGAAAAATCGGAAGTCGTGCTGCATATTTTGCATCCTGAAAAATTTTTGGGAAAGGCAAAAAAAGGTTCGCGCGAGGTGGTTCTGGAAATTTTGAAAGAGGCTGCGCTGCCCGAAAATCGGTACGACGAGGTGAAATTTTCTATTAATTCTGACACATAGAAACATTGGATTTTTCACATAGGCTCACATAGTTTTAAATTATAAAAAAATAAAAAACTATGTGAGCCTATGTGAAAAAACCTATGTTTCTATGTGTCAAAAATCAATCAAAAATCAATTTTATGAAATTCAAAAACATTGTCTTTCAATTAGTTATCTTCTTTTTTGCCCAAAACCTCCTCGCGCAAGGTGGCATGTGGCTCCCGATGCACCTCGAAAAACAGAATGAAAAAGAGATGAAATCGCTCGGCCTCAAACTCGACGCCGACGACATTTACAACCTCAACAAAAGCAGCATCAAAGACGCAATTTGCCAATTTGATGGCGGCTGCACCGGCGAAATCATCTCGCCGAAGGGTTTGCTTTTGACCAATCACCACTGCGGTTTTGACGCAATCCAAAGCCTTTCGACGCTCGAAAAAAACTTTGTGGACAACGGTTTTTGGGCAAAATCGATGACCGAAGAATTGCCAGCCGAGGGCGTCACCGCGATGTTCGTTTCTCGGATGGAAGACGTGACCGCGCTGGCTTTGAAAGATGTCGGGCCAAATATGTCGGACGCGGCGCGGCAATCGCAAATCGACAAAAACCTCGCTTCGATAAAATCCCAAACCAAAAAACTGGCGCACGAACAAATCGAAATCAAACCGTTTTACGCTGGAAATCAATACTTTATGTTCGTCACGGTGACTTATCGAGATTTGCGGCTGGTCGGCGCGCCGCCGTCGAGCATCGGAAAATTTGGTGCCGACACCGACAATTGGGTTTGGCCGAGGCACACCGGCGATTTTTCGATGTTCCGGATTTATGCTGGAAAAGACAATTTGCCCGCTGATTTTTCTTCGGAAAATGTGCCGTTCGTGCCCAAACATTTTCTCCCGATTTCTTTGGATGGCGTGGACGAAGGCGATTTTACGATGGTTTACGGTTTTCCGGGTCGCACCGATGAATACCTGCCGGCCTCGGCGGTCAAACAAATTGGCGAGGTGCTCGACCCGGCGCGGGTGGCTGTCCGCGATCGGGTTTTGAAAATCATGGACGGTTTTATGCGCACCGACCCGGACGTGAAAATTTCCTACGTCGCCCGCCAATCTTCGATTGCAAATGCCTGGAAAAAATGGCTCGGCGAGATGCAGGGCTTGAAAAAATACCATGCTTTGGAAAAAAAGCAAGCCTACGAAACTGAATTTTTGAGCCGCGTCAATTCCCATCCGACGTGGAAACCGTTGTATGGAAATATTTTACCGCGCCTGAACGCGGTGCAAAATGCCATCGAGCCGTACAATTTGGCGCGCGATTTTTATCTGGAAACGATGGTCAGAAACTGCGAAATCATGGGGCAAGTTTCGAGTTTGAATAGTTGGATAAATTCTTTTGAAAACAACGGGCCGATTGCTTTTTCGGCAAAAATTCCGCAAGTAAAGTCTTCGCTTTCAGCATTTTACAAAGATTATCGCCCGGCGGTTGACAAGGCAATTTTTGCGGCGGTCGCCGAAATTTATTCAAAAAATGTCCGCGAGGATTGGGGCGCAAAATCGGTGAAAGACGAGGCTGAAAAACACGGCGGCTTTGCTGGCTTGGCAGATTTTATTTTTAAAAATTCAGTTTTGGCCGAAAAATCGAGGATGCTCGCGCTGCTCGAAAAATCGGGCGACGAAATCGCACGCACCCTGAAAAATGACCCGGCGGTCGTTTTTTGGCGCGCGGCAAATGATGGTTATGTGAAAAATGTCCAGCCCAAAATTCAGGAATTTCAACCCCAAATCAACACGTTGCAACGCGAATACATGGCCGCGCAAATGGACGTTTTTTCTGAAAAACGTTTTTTCCCGGATGCCAATTCGACGCTGCGTTTGACTTACGGAAACATCCGTCCGTTCCATCCTCGCGACGGCGTGACTTACGATTTTCAAACTTATTTGGATGGCGTGATGGAAAAATATGTGCCGGGCGATTACGAATTTGACCTGCCTCAGAAAATGATAAACCTTTATAAATCAAAAGATTACGGCCAATACGCGACCGCTGACGGACGACTTCCCGTGGCTTTTATCGGTACCAACCACACGACGGGTGGCAACTCTGGCAGCCCTGCTTTGGATGCGCGCGGCAATCTGATTGGGCTCAATTTCGACCGGGTTTGGGAAGGAACGATGTCGGATTTGAACTATGACCCTGCGATTTGCCGCAACATCATGGTGGATGCGCGGTACGTTTTATTTATCGTCGACAAATTTGCGGGAGCGACCAATTTGATCGAAGAAATGAAATTGGTGAAAGGGCAAAAAAAGAAGAAAAAGAAGAAATGCAAATAGGAATTTTGAATTGCGATTGCTGGGCTGCCCAAAAACTGTAAATCGCAAAATGTCGGAATCAGAATTTTCAGAATTTTAGAATTTTCAGAATGCTACAATTTTGGAAATTCTAAAATCCTGAAAATTCTGATTCCGACATTTCAAAAAGCCAATTCAATCACCTGAACCGACATTGCAGGCACGGCGATTTGCCCTAAATTCGAAATCGCCGATCCATCCAACACATTTTTTCCGGACGAAAAACTGCCCAAAATTTCTGAAAAACGCCCACCAAAAATCGTCTGCGGTTTTTCATTTTGACTCAAAATCACCATCACCGTTTTCGATTCGTCCTGCCGAAAATAGACATAAATTCCGTCCTGCGGCAAAAACTGGGTGAGTTTTCCGGTTTGCAAAGCCGAGCAGTTTTTGCGGTAATTCGCCAATTTTTTTGTAAAATCGAACGCTTCGTTTTCCAACGAACTGCGTCCGGCGGCCAAAAATTTATTTTCAGCATCACCTTTCCAGCCGCCCGGGAAATCGCGGCGAACCTCGGCGTCCGACGGATTTTTAAAATTTTTCATCAAAATTTCTGTGCCGTAATAAATTTGCGGCGTGCCCCGCGAGGTCAATAAAAACGCGATGCCTTGTTTAAATTTTTTCAAATCCTCTCCGACCACCGAGAAAAAACGGTTCTGGTCGTGGTTGTCCAAAAAGGTCAAATTTAGGTTCGGGTCGGCATAAACCACGTCCTGCGCGAGCATCGTGCAGAGTTTGTTGAAACCACTTCCCCAGTCAAATTTTTCATTCAACGCGGCATTGATTGCATTGTAAAAAACAAAATCGTTCGGCGAATTGCAGGTGCTTTTGAATGGCAAATACAGGTTATTTTTTACAAAAAACGCTTGGCTGATGGCCGTGCCGACCGAGTTTTCAGCTGTGATAAACATCTTCGGATACTCCAAAAACAAGGCATTGTTGCACCGATTCATGAACTCCAAATCGTTGTATTGATACGTGTCCACCCGCCAGCCGTCAATCCCAAAAAACTCGACCATCCACAGCGCGTTTTGAATTAAGTAGTTGGCAACGAACGGGTTATGTTGGTTGAGGTCGGGCAAAAAAGGCACGAACCATCCATTTTGCTGCACGTTAAAATCACTTTTCGAGCCGTGCGCGAGGTCAATAACCGGCTCGTCGCGGTACGAAGTATTCGTATATTTATCCCACTGATTCAGCCAGTTTTTCATCGGTAAATCCTTCAAAATCCAGTGGTTGATGCCGACGTGATTGTAGACCGCATCTTGCATGATTTTCAAACCTTTTCGGTGCGCCGCGTCCACCAAATTTCGGTACGCCGCGTTGCCGCCCAACCGTCGGTCAATCTGAAAATGGTCGGTAAAACCGTAGCCATGATACGCCGAACGCATCGCCCCGCTTTCGTCAGTTTGCGGCTGATTGTTTTCGATAACAGGATTTAGCCAAAGCGTCGTCACGCCCAAATCCACAAAATAATCGAGGTGATTTTGAATGCCCAACAAATCCCCACCGTGCCGCAAAAACGGATTTTTTCGGTCGGAAGCCGAGTCGGCCATGTCCGAAAATTTGTCGTTTGACGGGTCGCCATTTGAAAAACGGTCGGGCAAAACGAGGTACACCAAATCCTTCGAATTGATTTCCTGCGGGCGGGCGTCGCGGGTTTTCAATTCATAATTTTGGACGGTTTTGACGGTCTCGGCAACCATGTTTTTTCCACGTTTTACCGACATGGTTTTCGAAAATTCGATCGCAAATTTTCCCGGTTTCGTCTCCGGGGCGAGGTGCAAATCCACAAAAAGATAGTTCGGGTTTTCAACTTCGTAAACCTGCCGGACGGCCACGCCGGGGTAGTCAATTTTGACCGCCGAGCCTTTCAAATTTTTCCCGTAAATCAAAAGTTGGAGTTCCGGGTTTTTCATGCCAACCCACCAATTTGTGGGGTCAACTCGTTGAACGACAGGCGTTTGCGCAGCAATTTGGAAAAAGAAAAGGCAAAGCCAGAGGATGGAAATTGATGTTTTTTTCACGTTTTATTTTTTTTAAAATTTTTGCAAAAATTATTTTGGGGCGCAATTTCAAAAGAAACGTTGAATTGCAATTTGGTTTTTTAACAATGTTTTGCTCGTTAAACATCTGAACTTCAATTAATTATGGAGCCGCTGAAAACTTCTATTATTTCAGATTGATTTTTGGGGCAACAATTTGAAATAATACCACAGCGCGGATTTATTTTAAAGAGCCAAAACCTGCCAGAATTTTTTAAAAAAAATGTCCAATCTGCTACCGCTGCAAACAATTGAGGTACGTCCTTTGATCTCTCCTTTTTTTTATCCATAATTTATCAAAACCGCTTTTCATGAAAAGTCTTCTACTGGTATTTTTTACCTGCCTCACTTTTATTGGCCTCGCCCAAAAACCAAACGATTCCAACCGCCTGCCCGAATCGCCCGAAATGCCCGATTGGGCGAGAAAACTCTACCGCGACGATATTGAAGTCAACATTTTAGAACTCGACAAACAGTTTGTGCCGTTCAAAATGACTTACGATTCCCTGAAAATCGAAGTCGCGAAGGCTGGCGACGCAGCCAGTGAAGCGTTGAAACTTCAATTTGGACATTACAAAAGGTATGTAAAATACTACAATCGTTGGCGGGGCGCGGCCTTTCCATTTGTTCAGGAAAATGGCGCGCTGCTTTTTCCCGATGAATTGCCCGAATTTCGGAACGCGCCGCCGACAAAACCGCAAACCGCCACGCCTTCCTCGGCCAATTGGACACAACTCGGCCCTTTCCAAACCCGCTGGGCAAAAAACGACAATGCCGCGCAACCGCTTTGCCCCTGGCAGGCCAATGTTTATTCAATTGACGTCGCGCCGAGCAATGCAAGCACCCTTTTTTACGGCACCGAAAGCGGCGTGGTCGGCAAAACCAATGACAAAGGCTTGACTTGGACGACGGTCGGCAGCAATTTTTTCATTGACAATATCCAATCCATCGCCATCCATCCGACCGACCCGAACATTGTTTACGTCGGTGAGGCGGGCAGAATCAGTACCACAACTGACGGCGGCGCGACTTGGTCGGTGGCCTTGACGGTTTCAAATTTCAATCCGAACGACCTGAAAATAAAACCAGACGAATCCGAAGTCGTGTTGGCTGCGGGCAGCACTTTGCGCCGCCGGGCTTCTGGAAATGTCTGGACGACCATTCTTTCCGAAAAAACCTACGATTTGGCTTTCAAACCGGGCGACCCGTCCACCGTTTTCGCGCTGGTCAGAAATACCAACTTGAACCTCTGCGAATTTTGGAAATCCACCGACGGCGGCCAAACTTTCTCGATTCGTTCGACCGGTTGGATTAGCGGCCTGACCGACGGCGGCGGTCGTTTGACGGTCACCCCGGCGGACAACAACCGGATTTACGCTGCCCTGCTCACCGGTGGCGGCCCGCGAATCATGCGCAGCGACGACGCGGGCGAAACTTGGGCCATCGTCGGTTCGAGCAACGACATGTCTTTGACCGGGGCGAACACGACGGGCGCACTCGGCATGAGCAATGGGCAAGGTTTTTACGATTTGTCCATCGTTGCCTCGCACACGAACGCCGACCAGATTATTTTGGGAACGACTTCGGCCTACAAATCCACCGATGGCGGCACGAATTACACGCCGTTGGGCGGGTACAATGGGCCGTTTGCATTTCACCCTGATTTTCAGGAAATGCTGGCCAATGGCACAGACACTTGGATTGTCACCGACGGCGGCATCAATTTGTCCACTGATTTTTTTGCAACGACGACCGTCGGAGCCAATTATTTTGTCCGAACACTTGGCCTGACCGGCACCGAATATTGGGGTTTTGGTTCCGGCTGGAACGAAGATGTGCTTGTCGGTGGGCGATATCACAATGGAAACTCGGCATGGCGCGAATCATTTCCCGCCGGGGATTATTTGCGGATGGGCGGTGGCGAGGCACCGACTGGCTACGTCAATCCGGGAAATCCTTCGATGACCTATTTTTCAGACCTCGGCGGGCGCATTTTGCCGACGGCAAACAACCAGACTTTTTCATCTTTCACGGTGAGCAAATGGCCGAACGAAAGTTTTTACCCCATGGAAGGTGCCGACCAAGAATGGGATCCGCGCTACATGTACACCTATTATTTAGGCAAGGACAACCAATTTTGGAAAACGACGGACAACGGCGCGACCTTTTCCAGCCTTTTTACCCATGCAAATGCCCTCGCGAAAATCAATTACGTCGAAGTTTCGAGGACAGACCCGAACGTGATTTATTTCACCGTCCAAATTTCCAACCCTTCCCAAACCGGCGAACTTTGGAAAACAACGGACGGCGGCGCAAATTGGGCGCAGTGCGCCAACCCCGGAACGCTCACCGGTTCGCAGCGAATCCGCTCGAACATCACGTTGAGCGGCACGGATGCCAACACGATTTGGTGGGGTTTCAAAACTGGGCCGAACGGGCAAAAAGTTTTCAAATCAACCGACGGCGGTGCGACTTGGACAAACTGGACAACCTCCACGCTCGATGGCGTTTCCATTTCCGACATCGTCCACCAACTCGGCACGGACGGCGGCGTTTATGTTACTTGCGGCTCGTCCACTTCCCAAAAAGTTTATTTCCGGGACAACACGTCCGGCGTTTGGGCGACGCACAATGCCAACTTGCCTTTGAATTTGAACGGCGACTTTTCGGGGCCGTTTTGCAAACTTTTTTACAAAGGGGAAAAAATCCGTTTGGCAACGGGAAATGGGATTTGGGAAGCCGATTTTATCACAAATTCCACCACGACGCTCGTCCAACCGATGGTCGACAACGCCGCGCCGACTTGCAGCCGCGACACTTTGCAATTGGAAAGTTACTCGGTGGTCAATGGAAACGCGACTTATCAATGGTCGGTTTCGCCTGCGGCTCAATGGATTAGCAATGCAAACATCAGAAATCCGCGCATCGTTTTGGGTTCGACGGTCGGGTATTTCTCCGCGACTTTGACCGTGACCGACGACAACGGCACGGTGACGCGCACCATTTCAAATTTTATAAACAACCTCGCCACCGGAAATCTTTGCAACGCCGACACCATCCCCGGCAAATCGCTCGTGCTCGACGGCTCGGGCGATTACGCTTTGACAAACCGCAGCCTCAACCTGAATTCCAACACCGTTACCATCACTGCATGGATAAAACGGAACGGCACGCAAAGCGATTTTGCAGGGATAGTTTTTGCAAAAGGCGGCACGACCACGGCAGGCATCAGCATTTCTTCTGCAAACAGGATTCGGTACCATTGGAACGGAAATGGTTGGCCGTTCAACCCGGCACTCGTTGTCCCTGACAATGAATGGGCCCACGTTGCACTGGTCATTACGCCGACCAATGCCACTTTGTACCTCAACGGAGTGGGCGCGACCAATACGCTGGCCAATGCCACCGAAGAATTTGACATTCCGATCCGCATTGGTTCGGACGCTTTCGGAGGCCGGGATTTTAAAGGCTCGATAGACGAAGTGACAGTTTGGAACTCCGCCTTGACCCAAAACCAAATCCGGGAATTGATGCACCTGACCGTCGTGCCTGCGAACCAGCCGAACCTGGTCAGTTATTATCAATTCAACGAAACGTCGGGGGTTGTCAACGATAAAGTCGGCACACGCCACGCCTCGTTTGTTGGAAATGCCACCCGCGTCGTTTCCACCGCGCCGTTTGGCGGCGGCAAATCCAACCGCCAAACCGTCATCGCGAGCGGGACGGTCAATTTTGCGGGAACGGATGTTATGCTGGGTTTTCCCGCCGCCGGAACGTACCCAAATGGCGAAATCGTGGTCAGTCGAATCAATCTCGCGCCCGATTCCTTGCCGTCGTGCAGTGCCTATTTTTCGGCCAATCATTATTGGATTGTTGAAAATTTTGGCACCAAACAAACCTTTTCCGCGCTCGAATCGGCGCAATTTGGAAATTTGACGGTTCCGGCAATCGACGCGATTCCGGGCAATTCCTACCATTTAAATAAAAGAACCGCCAATGCCCACCGCTTGCCGTGGACGCTTTTGCCAAATGCTTCGACTGCCGCGACGGGCGGCACGGCGGGAAATATTTCGTTCGGAACGGCTGCGGGCATCACTCAATTTGGGCAATTTTTGGCCACGAATTCTTTGGCCAATCAAATCATTTCCGGCCCAACTTCGGTTTGCAGCGGCAGCAGCGCGACGCTCGACGCGGGCGCGGGTTTTACAAATTATGCTTGGTCGAACGGCGGCGGCAGTGGCCAAACGGCAGTTTTTTCAAACCTCACCGCGCCCACGATTTTCACGGTTTCGGTGACCGACGCGAACGGATGTTCGGGCATCGCCACAAAATCGGTCGCTGTGGATGTTTGCACCGGCGGCGACGTGGACATGGACGGATTCACGGTGGCGCAAGGCGATTGCAACGACAACAATGAAGATATCAACCCCGGAGCCACCGAAATTTGCAACAATCTCGACGACGATTGCGACACCCAAATTGATGAAAATAACAACCTCGTCCTCACTTTTTCCAGCGTCCAGCCGAGTTGTTTTGGCAGTGCGAACGGCACAATTTTTAGCACAACTGTCGGAGGCACAACGCCTTACACTTATTTGTGGAGCAACACAAAAACGACCAAAAACATCAATTTGCTTTCCGCAAATACTTACACTTTGGCAGTGACGGACGCGGGCGGCTGTCAAAAATCAGCCTCAACCACGCTCGGCCAACCGAGCGCAATCACCATGTTGATTGCCGTCACTTCCACTTTGGCGACCATCACGGCGGGCGGCGGTGCAGGGAATTTTACCTACAATCGCAGTGGCACAACGGCATTTGTCAACGACCCGGTTTTCCTGGGTTTGACACCCGGCGCGACCTATATTTTTAAATCAAAAGATGCGAACGGCTGCCAAAAATCGGTCATCAAAAAACTGCCCACCTCGATGCCCGGCAGCAACGGCACGTCCGATTTTCCAATTTTTAAAAATTTAGAAAATTCAAAACCGGCAGAAAATGAAAGCAAAATGGCCATTTTCCCAAACCCCGCCGACGATGTTTTGAACATTGATTTTGTGGAAAATGACGTGCCGGTTTTTGGTCAAATCTCCATTTTCGATGCCCTCGGAAAATTGGTTTTTGAAAAAGAAATCCAAGTCGAGGTCGGCGAGGCCGCGCAGATTTCAATTGAAAAACTGGCCGCCGGGATGTATTTTTTGAATTTTAAAAATCCAAATGGCGAGTGGGAAGTGGAGCGGTTTGTGATTTTTAGGGATTAAAAGTTTTTTCAACCAAATTTTTCAACCATTCAAAAAACGCCCCGAACTTTTCCGTTCGGGGCGTTTTTCGTTGGTTTCGTATTTTTCAAAATGAAACAACTCGCCGCCTTCGTCGCAACCAACGAACCTGACCCAAAAGGCTTTTCAAACAAAAACCTCTGGCGGATGGAGCAGTTTTTCGAGTCGGGAAACGTGAATTGGAAAGGCAGATGGACAGTGCCTATATGATTTCAAGTTGCCCGGAATTTGTCAGCGTTTTGCGATGACAGAAACCGGGCAACTTAAAATCAAAAAAGGCTCAATTATGATTTCAAGTTGCTGTTTCAAAAAGGTGCGTAGCACCTCGATATTTGTAGAAAAACAAGGAAAAGCGATTCAAAAGGTGCGTAGCACCGTCATATTTCAAGGTCAAATGTTCCGGTGCTACGCACCTT
>JANNMS010000256.1:0-5189 GCA_031398055.1 Saprospirales bacterium
TTCCTCAAATCCCGAAGGGATTTTATGTGAAAAATTGGGCAGGCGAACATAAAATCCCTTCGGGATTTCTCGGGATTGTCCGTTTCCATTTCTATAAACATAGATTCCCTTCGGGAATGAATTTTAATGCGTTTAACCTGATCCAGCCGCCAGATTTTGATTTTTTCAAAACTTGGCGGCGGGGCGAACCCTTTTCTTTTTGATTGAAAATGGAAAAAAACCAAGCAACTTGAAATCATAATTGAGCCAAATTTTACCCCCCAATTTTCTCCAACAACCACCCCCGTTCTGCCACCAACGGCGTCTCCAACACCTTCTTTTTCAACCGTTTACGTCCATCTAGGTCGTTTTTGGGTAAGCGAAGTAACCGAGCCGTGAACCGCGCAAGGTTGCGGTACATTTCACGGTGGTAGCCAATCTCGCCGTGCCGCCGCAGCCAAGTCATCAAGTTGTCGAGCAGCGATTCGAGGGAGGTGAAATTTTCTTGTTCGAAGTAAATTTTCAAAAGCATTTTCCGGCTTTCGAGGTTGTACATCGGGTCGGGAAAATGCACGTCGCGCAGCAGTTCGAGCGTCGCGTCGAAGTCGCCGCGCCGAAAATGGTAGATCGCCAAATTGTAGCGATAGACATTTTCCTGCTCCGCTGCAGCGAGTTGCGGGCGGTATTTTTCCAAAAAATCGCGGGCGCGCTGCCAATCCTGCATCGCCAAAAAAGTCATCAAGACATTATTATAGGTATATTTTGGCAGCGAGCCGCGCTCGTCGAGCAGGAGTTTTGATTCGAGGCCGAGCAAATAAAAATCCAGCGTTCGCAGCAGTGCCTCGCGGTCGCCTTCGTTGATTCGTCGGATGCCGTGGTTGATGGCGAGCATCAGCAAACCTTTTGCCTCGTCGGGCGGCAGTTGGGCGATGTTTTTTTCAAAAAGTTTTCGGAAATCGGCGACGCAAGCCGCATCGTCGGGGCGCGAGAACATTTCGTTGCCGAGGTAAAAAAGAGCCACACTCGGCTGGTTTTCGTGCGGCCTGCCGGGCAATTGGCCGACGACCGGGCCTACCCAAGTTTCGACCGCCGAACGCTCGCGGCGGTGCACCGCGCCCTGCGCTTTATCCATGCAAGAAAGTTGCATCAACTGCCCGGCGTACCACGCATTCAGGTTTTCGGTCAATTTTTCGAACGGGAATTCCTGGCCGCGCCGGTGCGCAAATTCGTGCTCGTATTTTTCCATATCCAATTGAAAATCAATGAGGTGCCGAGCAATCGTGGCCTCGCCGATTTTTGATTTTGCCTTTTCTGTCTCGCGCAGCGCGAGGTCAAAATTTTTTTCCAAACCCCGGCGGCGGGCGGCTTTCAATTGCAAAATTTCGAGCCGGGCAGGTTCGCGTTGCAGTTCTTGCCAGGCGAAGAATTGGCGGAGCAGGCCGAGCAGTTCGCTGGTTTCGCGGCGCACCCGTTTTTCATCGGTGGTGCCGAGTATTTTTGAAATTTCCCCGAAAACGGGCGGCTTTTTTTCCAAAACACATTTTGTAAAATAATTGAAAAGCAGCAGCGGCTCACGGCGGATGTTGAACGCGGGCGATTCGACCCAGCGGCGGGCGGCGCGGGATTCGGTGGCCGAAAGATTTTGGAGGGCTTCGAAAAGGGCGGAATTTTCCATTTTTTAAAAATATTTCAATGGGAAAATGGGCACAGTGGGCGGGTGACTTTAAGTCACCAGCTCAATCTATTTTATTGATTATCAATTAAAAACGACAAATTTACTCAAAATTTCACCCGGCAAATTTAAAAATTTGATTTTGGCCGCCGCCGCATCGCCCCGGACTTTTGTACCGTACCAATAAAAAATACTTACGATTATGAAAAAGAACCTTTTTTCTGAAATGCTTTTCGCTCTGCTGCTCGTGTTTTTCACGCAGCCCCTGTTTTCCCAACAAAACACCAAACTCGTTTTCCAAAACCCGGCGGGTTATTTTTCTTCGGCGGGCACGGCCATCACTCAAACTGCCGACGGCGGTTTTATTTTGACCGGCACGGCGGACGCGACCGATTGGAATTCCATCGGCGCGGTCGTTCAGCCTCGACTGATAAAATTGGATGCCGATTTGAACGTCGAGTGGGACAAACTTTACCTCACGCCGCCCGCCGGGCGTGGTGTTTGGGCAGAACCGTTCGGCGGTGCGGTCGAAATGCCGAACGGCGATTTCGTTTTGGGGCTGCGGAACGACTCCACGAACGTTGAATTTATCCGCGTCGACGGGGCCGGAAACTTGCTGCACGCCAAGACTTTGTCCCCAAATTATGCCCAAAAAATAAAAATTTTGGGGGCAATGCCGAACGGCAACGCGCTCGCCGCCCGGTTTTTGTACTCCGGAAAATTCGAAATTGTCCAATTGGACGCGGCCGGGAACATGGTTTCCCAAAAAATGGTCACGGCTTTTGGTGCGGGCTCGAATACCATTGCCCTGCCCAATTTGGATGTTTTGGTGGAGTCGTACAATGTTGCGAACCAAAAAGATTCACTCTACCGCCTTGACAATCAAGGGAATATGCTCTGGAAAATGCGGGTCATCAATTTTTTCCAGCCCTTGGGTTTTGCGGACGGCACGGTCGGTTTTTCGAGTTACACCCCGAATTTTATCAATTTCACCCGATTGGATGCAAACGGCGCACCGCTCAGCATTTCGCCGACCAATCCACCGAACGGAAACATTTTGAGCACCGTCGCGGCAGGCAACGGCGAGGTGGTGGTTTCCGGTTCGACGCTCGCCGCGCGCGGTTTTTTGAGAAAAATAGACGCGACTCTCGGCGCGACGATTTGGGAAACAGAATCACCCAACGACGGGCAGCCGCACCTCAAAAACCTGTTCGGCACGCCGACCTCCGACGGCTGGGGCGCGGGGGTCGGTTCGGCGGTGGGAAATTTGTTCGGTTTTTTGCGCGTCGGCGCGAATTCGGGGATTTCTGTAAATACTTTGACTGGCAAAATCGCCAAGGACGACAACCAAAACTGTCAAGTTGACGCCGGCGAAGTGAAAATCGGCATCACCAAAATCACGGCATCGAACGGCACGGAAACTTTCCAAACCTTTGCCGACCAACAAGGAAATTACACACTTTACCTGCCTGCTGGGACTTTCAATTTGACCGTCGAAACGAGCCAATTATTTTTTGAAATTTGCCCGACAGCCACCACTTCGGCGACTTTTCCATCCGGCGCGAGCGGCAGTTTGACCCTCGATTTTCCAATCCAAGCCCAGCAAACCATCCACTCGATTTCGGGCGTGGCGACACTCGACCAAAACGACAATTGCCTCGCCGAGGTGGGCGAACCACTGCTCGAAAATTGGAATTTGCGGCTTTCGCAAGGCAATCAGTTTGTCAATTTGAAAACGAATGCGGCGGGCGAGTACCAGGTTTTTTTGCCGGACGGCAGTTTTTCGCTTGAATTTTTTCCAAAAAACGACAATTTTGAGGTGTGCGGAACGGCTGTCCGGCAGGTCAATTTGGCCAGCGGCACGCCGCAAAACGTGGTGGAAAATTTTGTAGTTGACCCGCTCGTCAATTGTGCTTTGATGCAAACTTCGATTTCCAACAACACAATTCGGCCATGTTCGACCCGTGTTTTGCAGGTTTTGTACCGAAATGACGGTACTTTGGTGGCCGACGACGCGACGCTCGACGTGACGCTCGACCCGACCCTGACATTTGTCAGTTCCATTCCGGTTGCAAATTCTGTTTCTGGAAATGTGGTGCATTTTGAACTCGGCGACGTGCAGCCCGATTTTTCCTCAAATTGGACGGCTGTGGAAATCACGGTTTCGGCAGATTGCAGTTTGCAAATTGGGCAGCAGGTTTGCATCACTTCGGAAGTCACGCCCGACCAACCTTGCACGATCGCGCCGAACTGGCAAGGCGCGATTATCGCGGTCGACGGCGTTTGCCAAAATGACTCGGCCATTTTTACGATAAAAAATATTGGAAATGGGCCGCAGGTCGGGCAACTCGATTTTGTCATCGTCGAGGACCAGATCGTTTTGAAATCGGGAAATTTCAATTTGCTGCCCGGCGAAACACAAATCGAAGGGGTGCTGGGGACGTTGGATTCGACCACAATTTCCGGAATTGCAGACCAAGAACCCGGCGCACCGGCTGCCGACCCTGTTGTTTTTAATTTGACAAATTGCCAGGGCATGGAAGGCGGAACGCCGAGCGGCACGGGCAACACGGGCGGGATTTTCTCCGCGCAAACCTGCATGAACATTGTCAATTCCTACGACCCGAACGATAAATCGGCCTCCCCGCTCGGCTACGGCGACAACCACATCGTGCGCCCCGGAACGCCGATCGACTACAAAATCCGGTTTCAAAACACGGGGAACGACACGGCTTTTACCGTCATTTTGCGCGACACGTTGGACGCCAATTTTGATTTTTCAAAAATCGAACTGCTCGGCAGCAGCCACCGTTTTGAGTTTTCGCAGGTCGAAAATTCGGTTTTGCACTTCCGTTTCGATGATATTTTGCTGCCCGATTCGGCAACGAACGCGGCTGGTTCGCAGGGTTTTGTGCAGTTCAGGATTTTTCCGAAGGCAAATTTGCCGCTCGGAACAGCGGTTGAAAACAGTGCTGCAATCTATTTTGACCAAAATCCACCAATCCTAACCAACACGGTATCAAGGATTTACGACGAATATTTCATCGTGTCGAACGACGAACCGACCAGGCCGGAAATGTTGAAAATCGAGGTCGCGCCCAACCCGTTCGTCACCGAAACAACTTTCAAATTGCCGGAAAACACGCCTGCCGGAAATTACATTTTGGAAATTTTTGATGCCACGGGACGAGCGCTGCGCTCGGTTTCTTTTTCTGAAAACCGCTGCCGTTTGTCGCGTGCCGACTTGCCGGGCGGCTTGATTTTTTGGAAAATTTCTTCACTTGGAAAGATGATAGCGACTGGAAAAATCGTGGCTGGCGAGTGAGTTTTTGGTAAAAGCCACAAAAAAATGGGTCGTTCTGTTTCCAGAATGACCCATTTTTTTTGTCGAAACCTAAAATCAAATTTAAGTAGTTGAAAGTAAATTTTCGAGTACTTGAAAATGCGGCAGAGCCGCTAAATTTTTGTTGTAATGGAAGGGTAGGGTGAGTTGAGGGTGGGGGGGCCGGGATATTTAGGTGGGGGGGGCCGCGGGGAA
>JANNMS010000258.1:0-30780 GCA_031398055.1 Saprospirales bacterium
TTCCTCAAATCCCGAAGGGATTTTATGTGAAAAATTGGGCAGGCGAACATAAAATCCCTTCGGGATTTCTCGGGATTGTCCGTTTCCATTTCTATAAACATAGATTCCCTTCGGGAATGAATTTTAATGCGTTTAACCTGACAACAAACTGTATTTCTCAAAACACGACGAAATTTGGGTAAAATCCTCAAAAAATGCTGCGCCCACCTTGTTTTTCAAAACACCGCTGTCCAATGTTCCCGATTTGGAGACCACCATTCGTTTGTTTGCCGCCACAGATTGTATTTATTTTACGGTCAGACGAGTGGGATATTATTACAGTTTTGGAGGGGATTTGTGGAAAATCACCGACCAGTCTGGGGACGCGGGCACGCTTTTGTATTCAAACGCCCTATTTTTTTCGGGCGGGGGAAGCAACATTTATTCAAAAAATGTCGGCTTGATTCAAGCGGGGAAAAACACAATTTTTCGGCATGACGAACTTCAAAGTGGCAGCATCTTTTTTCAAGAAACCAAGTTTTCATCGCCCGGTTTTCCAGGTTTTTCTGCTGCGGTCAATCACGGTTCGCTCGGCAGTTCGGCGACAATTTTGGACGATAAATTGATGATTTTACGGAACGACAACATCATTTCAATTGGAAACAACGGCACGACCAGCAACATTTTCCACAACCTTTCTGCCCATTCTTCCGCCGACCAATCGAAAACCGTAGTCAAATCTTTCTCGAAAAATCAGGACGGAGCGGGCAGTCAAATTTTTCTTTTTCAAAATAAAGCATGGTTTGCAGCCGACGACAGCACCGGCCTCGGCCAAGAACTCTGGACGAGCGACGGCACCGCAGCCGGAACCCAAATTTTCAAAGACATCAACCCCGGCAGCGGCAGTTCAAAAATTGGAAATTTCCATTCCGATGGCAAGGCACTTTATTTTTCGGCGCACGACGGCCAAAATTGGGGCATCTGGAAAACCGACGGCACGGTTGCCGGAACCCAAAAATTGACCGATTTCGCCACCACTTTTGTGGCCAATAATTCCAATCCTTCGCCAATCCAAGAAATTTTTATCAACGAAAAAACCTTGTTTTTCAACGGAAACGACGGCGCGACGGGTTTTGAACCTTGGAAATTTGACCTCCCGCCCGACTTGCCGCCCGCGCTGATTTGCCCAAACAATTTATTGAAAAATGCAGATTTCGCCGCCGACCTCGATTTTTGGGAAGGCGCGGGCGGCGAAATTGTCCAAAATCAAAACCCGCCCGCCGCCTCAAATTCTTTGAAATTTTGCAAAAACGGCGAAACCCGTCGGCAGACCTTGCCCGTTTCGCCCGGCAAAAACTATCTTTTTGAATTTTCGGCAAAAACCGCTGCGCCGGGACAGCCGCTCGTTTTTGGCCTGAAATTTTTGGATAAAAACTGGCAGGTTTTGGATTTTGAAATTTCAAATTTTGAAAGCCCGGACAGTTTTTCGACCGTTTTTTTGGAAAAAATCGCCCCGGCGGGCGCGGCTTGGTTGGAAGTTTTTGCCACGAACCAAAATGATGCCTGCTCTTTTTTGAGCGGTTTTTGCCTGACCGACGGCACGGTCGGCAGCCCGGATTTGGAATTGGAAGTTTCGGTTTCGGATGCAAATCCGGCAGTATTTTCCAATTTTTCAGTCAATTTTACTTTAAAAAACAAGGGAAACGCCGCTTGCCCCGGCGTTCGGGTCAAATTGAACGACACGCCCGGACTGATTTTTCAGGGCGCGAATCCGTACTCGGCCACGAAAGGTTTTTTTGAAACTTGGCTGACCAACGAATGGTCAGTCGGCGAATTGGCCGCCGGGGAAACTGCCGTGCTGACCTTGAATTTTTTCAATTTGTCGGCTGCGGCAAAAACCATTTTTGGGCAAGTTTCCGCCCAGACTTTTGCCGACGCGGATTCGTCACCCGGCAACAACTCAACCGGAAACCCAACCGAAGATGATGAAGCAAAAACGGAAATCAACCAATTTTTGAACCCCGACGACCGCAAAAACTCTTCTGACGACTCAAAGTCGTCAGACGAGTTCGAGCAATTTCAAATTTTCCCAAACCCGGCAGGCGCGTCCGTTTTTGTAAAAATGCCCGCGACCGAAACTGGATTTTCGGTTTCCATTTTCAACCAAATCGGCATTTTGGAAAAAGAGTTTTCATTTCAAAAAATGGAAAACGAGGTGGTCGAACTGGATTTGTCCGAGGTGAAAAACGGCGTTTATTTTTTGAAAATAGAAACGCCGGGGCAGCGGTCGGTGGTCAAAAAATTGGTGGTCAGCCGGATGGATTGATTTTCGTTTTGCCACGAATTGCACCAATTTTCACAAAAAAATTAGTGAAAATTGGTGCAATTCGTGGCAACCCGAAAAGTCATTTACTAAAAAAACTGCTCGTCGGCATCGCGTCCGGCGGGCAGTTTTTTTGATAAAGCCTAAAAATTGTCTTTTCAAACCCCAAAAACGCACGGTAAATTTACCATCGTAAATCAAAAATCAATCACCCACCAAATTATTTCCGACATGAAAAATCTGTCCATCTTTCTCCTTTTTTCCCTCCTCCAAATTTCTATTTTTGCCCAAAACCCGTGTCCGGGCAACATTTTGACAAACCCTGATTTTCAAAACCAAAATATTTCAGGTTGGGAAGGCGCGGGAATTTATGCTGAAAATGTGCCGAACGGCAGATTTATTTCAGTTTGCACAAACGGCACGGCGGCCTACCAAACCAAACCTGCGGTGGCCGGAAAAACCTATAATTTGGGTGTCCGAGCCTTCAAAAGTTTTGCAGGAACGTCGGGCGTGGTGCGTTTGAAATTTTTGTCGAACACTTTTCAGGTGCTTTCCGAAAATTTTGCGGCGGTCTCGAATTTAAATTACACCTTAATTTCTATCCAAAAAATTGCCCCCGCCGGCACGGCTTTCGTCGAAGTTGGTTTGATAAAAGACGCGGGCGCGGGTTGCGTGAACGCGGACGATTGGTGCTTGACGGACGGCGGTGGTGGCAATTTGCCCGATTTGACGGCGGAACTGCTGCTCAAAAACGGCTCCAATTTCCAAACGGGCGACAACGCTGAAATCAAAGTCACCGTCCGAAACATCGGCACTGCTGCGGCTGTCGGCGGCTCGGACAAGTTCGAATTTTACTTTTCATCTGACCCAAATTGGAGTGCCGACGATGTGAAACTTCCGGCGCAAGCCACCGCTGCGACCACTTTTCCGGTCGGTTTTTCGGAAGTTTGGGATGCGTGGAATTACACTTTGGCGTGGGCAAAACCGGGCGGCATCCCGACCGGGCTGCAACACATTTTGATTGTCTCCGACCCACAAAACATGGTTGCAGAAAGCAATGAAAACAACAATGTTGCTTCCGTTTCATTGAACATTTCCCAAAAACCTTCGCCGTCCTGCACGGGTGATTTGCTTTTGAACGGCGGTTTCGACGCCTTGCACAATGGCTGGTCGGTCGGTTCTTTCCAGCCGAGCGCGGCAAGTTTGACCGGGAACGGTACTTCTGTTTCGCAAGCGGTCGCGGCGACCGCAGGTTCGACCTACACGATGAAAGCGGAACTGAACATCAGTTCGACGGGGCAATGGGGCACGGGAACTGCCATTTTGAAAATCAGATTTTTGAGCGGCTCGAACGCCGTTTTGGATTCCGTCAAGTCCACGGCTTCGATAAATTGGGCGGCACAGACGTTTGAAATTTCCAAAATCGCGCCTGCCGGGACGACCTCGGCCATGGTTTCGGTGCAGCGGGTGAACGCGGATGCCCAGACGGCAGTGAGTGTCAATTTTATCTGTTTGACGAAAAGCGGCGGTGGTGGCGGTTGTGCGACCAACCTTTTGCAAAATCCTTCTTTTGAAAATAACCTGACCAATTGGGAAGGCGCGGGCGGCACCATTTCCGCGACCGCTTCGGCTGGCACGAAATCGCTGAAACTTTGCCAAAATGGTTCGATTCGCCAAACTTTGGCCACCACGCCGGGCAAAAATTTGACCCTCGTTTTCAAAGCACGCACCGAAACGACGGGCGCAAACAAGGTTTTGAGTTACATAAAATATCTGTCCAGTTCATTTCAACCGCTCCTCACCGAGTTTTTTGATTTTTCAACGACCGCAGATTTTGCCGACGGCACGGTTTCAAAAACTGCTCCGACGGGCGCGGTTTGGGTTGAAATTGGCTTTTTAAAACAGACAGCTGGCTGCGTTTTGATTGATGAAGTTTGCCTTTCGGAAGGTGGCAACGGCTTGGTTGATATCGCAATTTTAGGTCAGCCAAACAATGTCCCAGGCGGCACGGTTGGTGGTAATTTGCCGTTAACTTTTGGATTGTTTAACAACTCGGCCCCGCTTACCAATGTCAAGATAACTATTCCGTTGGTGAGTGGGCTTGCCTACCAAACCACGCCTTTTACAGCCACAATCGGCACTTTTTCGACCACGACACATGAATGGACGATTCCAAATTTGCCCGTCGGAACATTCAATTTTACCCTCAATTATGTCAATCAAACTGCGGCGGCAAAGGCGGTTTTTGCCAATTTGACCAATTCAACGCCTCCCGACACGAATCCGAGCAACAACAGCGGAGTGGTTCAGGTTGGCACTGCGACGGGCGGCGGCAATTTGCCCGATTTGAGGCTGGTCGGGTACAATTTGACGCAAAATTCAGTGCCCGTCGGCGGCATCCTGAACTTCAAATTTGACCTCCACAACAGCGGAACCGCCGCCGCAACGGGCAATTTCAATATCAAATCTTACCTCTCGACCGATGCTTTTCTTTCGGCAAACGATATCCAAAATGGAAACATCCCGACTGGAAATCTCGCAGCTGGCCAAACCGTTCTGGCGGTGATGGGAGCCTTGACCGTACCGCAAAACACGCCGCCCGGCGACTATTTTTTGCTCGTAAAAGTGGACGCGGACGACCAAATCACAGAATCGGATGAAATCAACAACCTATTGATTTTCGGATTTTCCCCGGGCGGTCTGATTCAGGTGACAAGTCCAGGCGGCTCGAATGGGGCAGATTTGAAAATCACGCTCACCGCCGACCAAACAACCGTGCCGCAGTGGGGCAACGTGACCTACACCCTAACCGCCAGAAACGAGGGCAACGCGACCATTTCGGCGGCGACTGTCCAATATTTGGTCTGCCCGGGCTTTGGCGGCGTTGGTTTTTTCACCCAAAGCAATGGCATTGTTTATGCTGGAACGCCTGCCCCACCAACCATCGGCAACCTGAATTTTGTCGGGCAAGAATGGTCGCTCACCAATTTGGCGCCGGGCGCGTCAGGTATTTTGACTTTGAAATTGTTCACGACCGGGACTGCCGAGAAAAAGGTCGTCGCTTTCGCAAAAACGCAATCGCCCAGCGACCCGGACTCACAACCCAACGCGAATTTGCCATCGAATTGCACACCGACGCAGGACGACGAAGCGGTTTGGACGATAAATGTTGGGCAAACTTTGCTGCAAGCGGGCAACCGGAAAAAGTCGTCTGACGAGTTCGAGCCGTTTCACATTTTCCCAAACCCGGCCGGCGCGTCGGTTTTCCTAAAATTGCCCGAAAATGAAACGGGTGTTTCGATTTCCATTTTCAACCAAATCGGCTTTTTGGAAAAAGCATTTTCCTTTCAAAAAACGGAAAACGAGGTGGTCGAACTGAATTTGTCGGAAGTGAGAAACGGCGTTTATTTTTTGAAAATAGAAACTGCGGGGCAGCGGGCGGTGGTGAAAAAATTGGTGGTGAGCCGGATGTATTGAAAATGTTTTTGCCACGAATTGTACGAATTTTCACTAATTTTTTTGTGAAAATTCGTGCAATTCGTCGCAACCTGAAAAGTCATTTACTAAAAAAACTGCTCGTCGGCATCGCGTCCGGCGGGCAGTTTTTTATTGATAAACCCCAAAATTTGTCTTTTTTTCAAAAACAAACACGCAATAGTTTTACCATCAAAATGACTTTTATTGCTCTATCAATTTTTACAAACATGAAGAATTTATCCTTTTCCCTACTTTTTTCCCTCCTCGGCCTGGCCGTTTTTGCCCAAAACCAGCCCGTTTTGGTCAAAGACATTTACACGCCGAACCCAAAATCCTCAAACCCGACCGGTTTTGTCGCCACGCCAAACCGCGTGTTTTTTGCGACCGACGAAGACCCGAACACTTTTGGATATATTTTGAGGAAAACGGGTATTGTCTCGACAGACGGCACGGCAGCGGGAACCAGTTTCAGCGACCAAAAAGATTCTTTCCCCACGTTTTCGAACCTGTTTTCTCTCGGCAACGATGTCTATTATTTGAAAAAAGGCACGTTCAGCCAAAACGGACTGTACAAAATTTCACCGCCCAATCTGTCGCCAATTTTGATCGATGCAGGCGCGTTCGATGCCGTTTCGCACAAAAACAAGGTCTTTTTTACCAAAAACGGCCAGATCTGGCAGACCGACGGCACGCCCGCTGGCACACAGATATATTATACGCCGCTGCCCGCGCCCGAACCAAATTATGGGCAGTCGGCGGGTCAATTGGCCTCGAACGGCGATTCGCTCTATTTTATCAATTGCCACTGTCAAAAAGATGGGCCGTATTCGACTGGGGATTTGTGGTCAGTTTCGGGAAATGCGTTCGACCCGGGCACTTTGATTTTGAAAAATGCCTACGTCGCAACCAACGGCGGCGGCGGTTTTTTTGGAATCCAGGCAGACCTTTCTTCGGTCAATGGCCGTGCAATTTTGACGACGGTGCAAGTCAGTGGGGGGGGCGGAAACCATTTTTTGGGGCCAATTACTTCAATTTCGCCTGGTTATCCGGCCATCAATACCGGAAGCACGACGACAAACGGCGGACACCTGAACCGGTACGCAAGCCTGACCAGCAACCGCTTCGTCGTTTTGACAAATGAAGAATTGCATGGTTTTGGCCCACCCATCGTTTACAAAAACGAACTTTGGTCATCGAACACAGGCGGCACATCCACCAAAATCAAAACATTCGCGGCCATCCCGACCGGCATCGGAAAACAAATCGGCATCACCGGAAACGATATTTATTTCGCAGCCGACGACGGCCTCGGCTCCGGCCAAGAACTTTGGCGCACCGACGGCGGCTCGGCAAGCAGCACTATTTTTTTGAAGGACATCAATCCGGGCGCGGCGGATTCGAAAATCGGGTCGTTCGCCGCGAGCGGAAACGTGGTCTATTTTTCTGCTTTTGATGGCACGAACTGGTCAATTTGGAAATCCGACGGCAACCAAATCGCCTCGAACTCGACCTCGAAAATCGCCAATTTCCCGACAACCAGCCCCGAACCGCCCATCGGTCAAATGTTGGTTTTGGGAAACACTTTGTATTTTTCAGGAAACGACGGCACCACGGGTTTTGAACTTTGGAAAATGGATTTGACTTCCAATCCGCCAGCCACCTGCACGGGCAACATTTTGACAAACCCCGATTTTCAAAATCAAAATATTTCTGGTTGGGAAGGCGCAGGAATTTATGCTGAAAATATGCCGAATGGCCGGTTTCTTTCAGTTTGCACAAATGGCACGGCGGCGTACCAAACCAAACCCGCAACGGCCGGAAAAACCTATAATTTGACCGTCCAAGCATTCAAAAGTTTTGCGGGGACGACGGGCGTGGTGCGTTTGAAATTTTTGTCGAACACTTTTCAGGTGCTTTCTGAAAATTTTGCGGCGGTCACTTCCTTAAATTATGCCCAAATTTTAATGACAAAAATCGCCCCGGCTGGCACGGCTTTCGTCGAAGTCGGTTTGATAAAAGACACGGGCGCGGGCTGCGTGAACGCGGACGATTGGTGTTTGACGGATGGAAATGTGGCCGACACGCGCCCCGATATTTTTGCAAAAGGCTGCTCGCCGGTCAACGGCATTTTCAACGGCAACTTTACAAACAACCACCTCACGGCTGGCGGGCAGATTTCTTTGCCGTCGTGCAGCATGAACGTCGGCAATTTGGTGCCGCCGACCACCACGATTGTTTTTAAAAACAAAGTTTACCTCTCGATCGATGCCGTTGTCAGCCCGGACGATTTGGTTTTGATCACCCAGACCGAGACGGCTTTTCCAAATAACGGACCGGTCAATTATTTTGCAGAAATCAGTTTTAGTTCCGGCGATGTCCCGGCGAACGTGCCGACGGGCAATTATTTTGTCATCACCAAAACCGACGCGGACAACGAAATCACGGAAAGCGACGAAACTAACAACACCAATGTTTACCCCGTGACGCTCACCGGAACGGCCCCGCCGCCCACAGTTTGCAGCGGAAATTTTTTGTTAAATTCTGGTTTTGAGTCAGATTTTCAAAATTGGGATGGGAACGGCGGCCAAATCGCCACTGCGCCGGACGTTTCGACAGGTCAAAAATCTTTGAAAATGTGCACGAACGGCGAGGTGCGCCGCCAAACTTTGCCCGCGACGGCTGGCAAAAACTACAAATTTCAGTACACTTCAAAAACCGCCGGGGCGAACCAAAACATACTTTTTGGATTGAAATTTTTGTCAAATTCATGGCAAGTTTTGGGCACGGAGTTTTCGAGTTTCGACTCGCCCACTGGTTTTTCCACCAATTTTATCCAAAAAACTGCTCCGGCTGGCACTGCGTGGGTCGAAGTTTCTATTTCGAAGCAAAATTCAGGCTGCGTTTTTGTGGACGATTTGTGTTTGACCGACGGTGGCACGCCGCCCAATCCATGCTCGCCGGACGTGACCCCGCCGACGATTGCGGGCTGCCCGGCGAGCCAAAATGTGCAAACGGCCTTTCCAAACGCTCGCGCTTCTTGGACAGACCCGACTGTGTCGGATGCTTGCGGTTTGGCTACTTTAAGTTCAAATTTTACTTCGGGGAGTACTTTCCCGCTCGGCACAACGGTGGTGAAATACACCGCGACCGACGTTTCCAACAATATCACGACTTGTAGTTTCACCATCACTGCCGTGCCGCAAGTCATCAATCCAACTTGTTCGGGCAGTTTGTTGGTCAATAGCGATTTTGAAATTTTGCCCGGTTGGGTACCTGTTCAAAGTTTGGCTTTTTCAAATTTTGGTATCAATGGTTCGAGTTGCGGCTCGATGAGTTTGGACAATACTTTTATTTCCCAAAAAGTGGCAGCCACGGCTGGCAAAGACTTTAATTTCAAGGTTTGGCTGAGTTCGGGACTGTCGCACGGAAGCATGGGCGCACGCATTTCGCTCCGTTTTTTGAACGCCGCCCAAACTTTGGTGGAAGAAAAAACGCTTGATGCATCCGCACTGCCCAATCCTTATTTAGAATTTTCGATAACCAAAACTGCGCCCGTCGGCACGGCATTTGTCGAGGCCATCATCCTTCGGACTGGTGGCGAATTTGGGTACGCATTGCTGGTTGATGCCGCCTGTTTGACCGGAACTTCGATGCCTCCGCCCCCATCCTGCACCGGAAATCTTTTGCAAAACCCCGGTTTCGAGTCCGATTTTCAAAATTGGGACGGAAACGGCGGCCAAATCGCCACCTCGCCGGACGTTTCGGTAGGTCAAAAATCCTTGAAAATGTGCAGCGCGGGCGAGACCCGCCGCCAGACTTTGGCCGCGACGGCTGGCAAAAACTACAAATTTCAGTGGGCAGCAAAAACAGCAGGGACAAACCAAAACATACTTTTTGGATTGAAATTTTTGTCAAATTCGTGGCAAGTTTTGGGTTCGGAGTTTTCGAGTTTTGACTCGCCCACAGGTTTCATGACCAATTTTATCCAAAAAACTGCCCCGGCAGGCACGGCGTGGGTCGAGGTTTCGGTAAATAAGCAAAACGCGGGCTGTGTTTTTGTGGATGATTTCTGCCTTTCGGAAGTTGGTGGCAGTGGCAATTGCCCAAACCCGTTGGTTGCGACCGTTTCGCCGGTGCAATGTTTCGACAACGGCACACCGGACAATCCCAACGACGACCTGATGAAATTCAGCGTCACGGCAACCGGCGGGGCTGCCGGGCCCAATTATTTCATCATTTTTTCAACGCCCAACTTGCCCGGGCCGCCCACCATGTTGTCCGTGCCGAAAGGCGTGCCGCACGATTTTTCCTACTCGATTTCGGCCGTAAACCAGTCGTTTGGCGGCGTGCTGAACATTGGGGGCGAGGATTTTCAGCCCAACCAAGCCTGTAATTTTATCAAAACCATCCCGGTTCCCGCCACCTGCTCGAACGGAGGCGGCGGCGCAGACCTCAAAATCACCATTTCCGCCGACAAAACCACTGTCCCGCAGTGGGGAAACGTGAATTTTACCGTCACCGCGAAAAACGAGGGCAACGCGACCATTTCACAGGCCAATATTTTGGTTTGGGTCTGCCCAGCGGCGGGCGGTTTTGGATTTTTTACCCAAAACAACGGGTTGGTTTACGCCAGCACACCCCCGCAACCGAGCCTCGGAAAACTCAATTCGATGTCCAATCTTTGGGAAATCACGAACCTCGCGCCCGGCCAAACCGGCATTTTGACCCTGCCGCTTTTCACATTGACGACCTCCGAAAAAAAGGTCGTTGCGTGGTCTGCTTTGCAATCGCCCACCGACCCGGACAGCCAGCCGAACGCTTCCATGCCAGCCAATTGCACGCCCGCACAGGACGACGAGGCGGTTTGGACAATCAACGTGGGGCAAACTTTGCTGGCGGCGGGCGACCGGAAATTGGAAATTGGAAACGGGGAAATTGCTGATTTTCAAATTTTCCCAAACCCGGCGGGCGCGTCCGTTTTTGTAAAAATACCCGCGACCGAAACAGGAATTTCGGTTTCCATTTTTAACCAAATCGGCATTTTGGAAAAAGTATTTTCCTTCCAAAAAATGGAAAACGAGGTGGTCGAACTTGATTTGTCCGAGGTGAAAAACGGCGTTTATTTTTTGAAAATAGAAACTGCGGGGCAGCGGTCGGTGGTGAAAAAAATGGTCGTCAGCCGGATGGATTGAAGAAAATGGAGGTCGAAATTTATTTCGACCCAACGCTGTAAGTTTTTGATTTTCAAAAACTTGCATGAAGTGGTCGAAATTTATTTCGACCTCCATCCTATTTTAAAACAACAAATTGCCGTGTGGTACGCTGGCCATCGGTCAAAATTTCGAGGTTGAGCAGCCCGGCGGGCAGCCCTGCGGTCGTGATTTTTTGGCAAGAGCCACCTTTGACAATTTTTTCCATGCAGATTTTCCCAGCAAGGTTGGAAATGCGGATGGTCAAATTTTCCGATGGAAAATTGTGGAGGCCTATTTCAAAAAAATCATGGGCAGGGTTTGGCGAAATTTGAAAATCGGGCAGTGCCGAAACCTCATTTGTTGAAACCGGGGCATCCACGACGAGCAGTTGAAATTCCTGCCGGACACTGCCGAGAAATTGCCCGTTTCTGAATTCACTGGCACAAATTGCATATCCAAAAAGCCCCAATCGTTTTGGCGTGACCAACCATCGGGGCGGATTTTGCGCGATTTCAGAAGTTCCCCACTGCCCCAAAGGTTTTGAAAATGAATACGTTGTGTCGGAAAAAGCGACTGTTGAAAATGGGGGCGGGCAGGGCGGGGCAGGTTTTGGACTTTCGCAATTAGAACCGGCCTTGCCGCCGCCCGAAATAATTGGGCAAAAAGCCACCACCAAACTGTCGGAAACATCGGGGTCAACGACCTCGAATTTGATTTCGCCAGCTTGGTGCAGGCATCCGAAAAATGAAGAAGCGATGCTGCCAAATCGAGGCGAGGAATTTCCCAAAGCACGGGCGAGGGGCGAAAGTTCAACGAAAAGTGTAATGCCAACGTCTTCCGGCTGAATCAGGTTGATGACTGCAGCGTTGCGGCAACAGCGTTGATATTCAACAATGTAGGTAAAATTGTCAGCCGGAATTGGGCTGGAAAAACGGTACACGCCATTTTCAAAACAAAACGCAGGAGCCGGGCTTCCGCAGGGCAAATTTTGTAAATCAATCAGGGTTGTTTGAGCCAATTCTACACTGAAATCAGCAAACAATTCATACGTCAAGGAATCCAATTTTCGGTAAATGCCAATTCCGATGGGGTCGTCAAATTGCGCGCCGCCGCTGCTGCAATTGCGGAAAACGGTGATTTCAAAATCCCAGGTTCCCGGTTGGGTAGCGTTGGGCGAATAGGTCATATTGCCGCCCACGATATGGTTGGCAGCCAATTTTGAGCAACAAAACAATAAAATGGCAATGGAATTGAACCATCGAAAACGAGAAATGGATTTGGCTGTATTCATGTTGAAATGATTTTTAGAAAGTAAAAGTAATAAAAGGGCTGTCAAATTGCCGGAATCCGGAAAAGCCTATTTTCCCAAAATCTGATTGAATTCCAGCCGCTCGCCGTCCGGCCCAGCGATGTTGAAATATTTGCAGCCGTTTTTCCAAAAAGCAAGGAAAACGGGTGCGTTTTCGAGTACCATAAAACCTTCGTTTTTCAAAATTTGAAAAGTCAAATCCACGTCGTCCACGTCAAAAGCGATGTGGTCAATGTGGCCGTCGCGGCGTTTTCGGATTTTTGAAAGTTCCTTTTTTGGCATTTGGTAAAGTTCCAAAATCATCTCGCCGCGTTTCATCATGGCCACGATGCCGCCTTTTTCGCCGTTGAATTCGAAAGTGGCGGGCATCACGTTTTCAAAACCCAATTTTTGGTAAAATTTTTCCGAGGTTTTGATGTCCGCCACCGGGATGCCGACGTGTTGCAAATGGTTGATTTTCAGATCGTTCATACTACTTTTGGTTTGAAAAAAACTTTGAGTTCGAAAGGTATTTCACTTTTGAAAATATGCAAAAAGTCATTTTGATCACCGGCAGCAGCCGAGGAATCGGCGCGGCGACGGCCTTGCTCGCGGCTGCGGAAGGCTACGCCGTTTGTGTAAATTACCAAAAAAATGCGCCCGCCGCCGCCCAAATCGTGGAAAAAATCATCCAAAAAGGTGGCCGTGCGCTGTCCGTGCAAGCCGATATTTCGCAAGAAAAAGAGGTCTTGAAAATGTTCGAAACCCTCGAAAAACAACTCGGTCGGCTGGATGCTTTGGTCAACAACGCCGGAATCGTGGGCAGTTTGTCCACACTTTCGGAAATGACCGCCGAGCGGATCCGGCACATTTTCGAGGTCAATGTTTTGGGCACGATGCTTTGTTCGCGGGAGGCCGTGCAACGGATGTCATTGGAAAATGGCGGGCGCGGCGGCTCGATTGTCAATGTTTCGTCCGGTGCGGCGAAGTCCGGTTCGCCGTTCGAATATCTTGATTATGCCGCTTCAAAAGGCGCGATCGACACTTTTACGATTGGTTTGGCAAAAGAAGTGGCCAAATCGGGCATCCGAGTCAACGCCGTCCGCCCCGGATTTATCGACACTGAAATCCACGCGCCGGGCAGGTTGGAACGGGTGGCGGGGCTCGTTCCGCTCGGCAGGGCGGGGCGGGCGGACGAAATTGCCCATGCCATTCTTTGGCTTTTGTCTGAAAAAGCGTCGTTCACTTCCGGGGCGATTATTGACGTGGCGGGCGGGCGATAAAATTAAAGTGCGCCTCAAATTTTTCCGGGAATCCTGCCTTTTCCCGGCAGGTTTTGCGCCAAAAGCCTTTTTGTGGCGCCATGTTGGGTGAGGATTTCGATTTGCTCGCGGGCGGTTTGGTTCAAGATTTCGAGCCGTTGTTCTTTCGGAATGTTCCATTCGAGCAGTTTGGAATTGAGTGATTCCATGTTTGACAAAGCGAGCAATTGCTCGGTCGAAGCCGCGTCGCGGAGGTTTCCTTTTGCTTCGGGGTTGGCCGATTGCCATTCGCGGGCGGTGATCCCGAACAGGGCGAGGTTGAGCAAATCGGCTTCCGATGCCTGAAAAACGGCTTCCCGGCGGGTGTTCCAATCAATCATCGGCACCAAATGATCGCGGACGGCCTGCGCGTGGATGTGGAAATTGACCTTCGCCAACTGCCGCCGCAAATCCCAACCGCCGTGCAACTGGGCCGATTCTTCGGCTTTGAGCCGCTGGAATTCCTTGATCAACAGCACATAAAACTCCGGGCTGAGCCAAGTTGCAAATTGGATCGCGATGTCGCTGTGGGCATACGTCCCGCCGTACCGCCCCGCCCGCGCCTCGATCCCTACCGCCCCGGTGCGTTCGAGCCATTTGCTTACCGACATTAAAAAAGTGTTCCGGGTGAACTCCGATTTAATTTGGTGGAATTCCACCAAATTAAAATCAGGGTTGTGCACCTTCTCCCAAACCCCCAAAAACTCGATGGAAGAGCCGTTGCGGATCCAGTTCCGGATGTGGTCGCCCGGTTCGCCTTCCAATCCGCGCGCCATGTCGGTCAGGCAGATGTAGTCGCCTTTTTCATAAATTAACAGTCCAATTTCTTTGTTTTGGACAATGATTTTTTTTGAAATCATGCGGTGTGCCGTGTTTAAAATGAATGTTGAAAAACCGACGGCAAATCTATTGCTCAAAATCATCGCTGGAAATGATTCAAAAACATTCATTCCCGCAGCAATGGGTCTATTTTGCAGATTTTAAACCCGTCAGCAGATGAAAAACGCAAATTCCCCGTCATTTCAAACAAAAATCGACGGCTTGACCACCCAGCAAGCCCGCGAAAACCAACGCCGATTTGGTAAAAACGAGTTGGTTTCCGCCCGCCGAAATCACCTGTTGGACAGTCTTTGGAATATCGTCCGCGAGCCGATGTTCATATTGTTGGTCGTGGCCTGCGTGCTTTATTTTTTTCTCGGCGATTTGACGGAGGCCGTGATGATGCTCGTTTCCATCTTTTTCGTGGCGGGCATCGAAATTTATCAGGAAACAAAAAGTGAAAAAGCACTCGACGCGCTGCGAGAATTTACAAAAACACGCGTCCGAGTTCGCCGCGACGGCCACTGGCTTGAGATTCCTTCCGAAGAAATTGTGCCCGGCGATTTGGTCAGCATCGGCGAGGGCGAGCGCGTCCCGGCGGACGGCGAATTGATGCAGCAAAACGACCTTTCGGTGGAAGAAGCCGTGCTGACCGGCGAGAATTTGCCGGTCGAAAAACAGTTGGTAGCGGGCAAAAACCTGCTTTTTCAGGGTACGACGCTCGCCTCGGGGCAAGGCATTTTCAAAATAACGGCCACCGGAAACCAGACGGAACTCGGCAAATTGGGCAAATCCATCGAGTCCATCGAATCCGCGCCGACGCCGCTGCAAAAACAAATCACCCGCTTTGTCCGGCAAATGGGCTTGGTCGGATTGGTGGCTTTCGGCATCGTATTGGTGTTCAATCTTTGGCTCGAAAATGATTTTTGGAAAGCCCTCCTGTTTTCGCTGACCCTCGCCATGGCCATCCTCCCGCAGGAAATCCCGGTCGCTTTTTCCACTTTTATGGCTTTGGGCGCATTTCGGATGATAAAAGCGGGCATCCTCGTCAAACAACCGAAGACCGTCGATAGTCTCGGCTCGGCCACCGTAATTTGTCTCGACAAAACCGGGACGATTACCGAAAACAGGATGTCGGTGGCCGAAACAGTGGATTTTTCACCCGCCGAAACGGACGATGGCGGGGACAAAATCGTAAAACTGGCCTGGTGGGCGAGCGAACCGCAACCAATTGATGCGATGGAAAAGGCATTGCAGAGCCGTGTTTTGGCAGATTTTGGAAGTGATTTTCGCAAAAATTTTAAATTGATAAAAGAATACGCCCTGTCTGGCGTGCCGCCGATGATGACCCATGTTTGGGAATTGGAAATTGGGGAATTGGTTACTGGGGAATTGGTTACGAATAACCAATTCCCCAATTCCCCAATAACCAATTCCCCAATTATCGCCTGCAAAGGCGCGGTCGAGCGGGTGCTGAAAGTTTGCGGGGCAGGGGAGGAATTGACCCAAAAAGTCCTCGAACGGACGGAGGAAAAAGCCGCGCTCGGCTATCGGGTTTTGGGCGTGGCGAGCGCGGTTTTGCCTGCCGAAAATATAAAAACAAACATACAATTTCCCGAAAACCAAGACGGTTTCGATTGGAAATTCGAGGGCATCGTCGCATTTTACGACCCACCGAAATCGAACGCCGCCGAAGTTTTTCAACAATTTTACGGGGCAAAAATCCGCGTCATGATGATTACTGGCGACCACGCTGCGACGGCCAAAAACATCGCCCGCGCTGTCGGTCTCGATGCTTGGGAAATTGCGCTGACCGGCAGCGAAGTCATGTCGTTCGATGAAAAAGCCCTGCGCGAAGCCGTCGGCAAGGTCAATGTTTTTGCCCGGATGTTCCCCGAAGCAAAACTCCGCGTGGTCAATGCTTTGAAATCAAACGGCGAAACGGTGGCCATGTCAGGCGACGGCGTGAACGACGGCCCTGCCCTGAAATCTGCACAAATTGGCGTGGCGATGGGCAAAAAAGGAACGGATATTGCCAAAAGTGCCGCGTCGCTCGTGCTTTTGGAAGACAATTTGGGGAGCATGGCAACGGCCATCGGGATGGGTCGGCGGATTTACAACAACCTTCGGAAAGCGATCCGGTACGTCATCAGCATCCACGTGCCGATTATTTTGACGGTGCTGGTGCCGCTGGTTTTGGGTTGGGAATATCCGCACATTTTCCTGCCGCTGCACGTCATTTTTTTGGAATTGGTGATGGATCCGGTTGCCGCCATCGGTTTTGAAAACGAACCTGCCGAACCAAATTTGATGCAAAAACCGCCCCGCCCGGGCAACGCTGCTCTTTTTTCAAACCGAGAATTGCTGTTCAGCCTGCTGCAAGGTTTGGTTATCGGCGCGGCGGTTTTGTTTGCCTACCAATTTGCGGCAGCAAAAAATTACCCAGAAAATGGCGTCCGCGCCTTCGTTTTCACGACGATGGTTTTTGCCAACCTGTTTTTGACGCTCGCCAATCGTTCGTTTGATTTCCCGATTTACCGCACGATTTTTTATAAAAACAGGACGCTGCCGCTGATTTTGGGCGTCTCAACTTTGATGCTGGCGGCGGTTTTGTACCTGCCTTTTGTGTCGAGGCTGTTTCGGGTGGACGCACTTTCGGCAACCGATTTGGGTTGGTGCCTGCTTTTGGGGTTTTTGAGTGTCGCTTGGTTCGAAGTCTGGAAAATGGTGCGCATTTCCCCGAAAATCAAGACCCCAACACTTCCCCTTCCGAAACCGTATTGATTCCTAAAACCTTGTAAATCAAACAAGTAGAGAACAACGCACTGGCAAAAACCAATGCTGCCGCGAGCAAAAACCATTTCACTGCAACCGCACGAACGAAAGGTGTAATCGTGGCAAAAATCAGAAGAACGGCAATCCAAGCGCGAACCGCGCTGTCCATTTTACCTACATTTGGCGTGAGCATGGCTTAAAATTTTGAGTGATGAAATGTTTGATGCGCCGCGAATTTTTTGAAAAAACCAGCGGCAACACCACAAAATTGGAGGCAGCCATGCCCGGAAAAAATGAACGTGGTCAGTGTTTTGAATGATTCACGTCAGGCTGTTTTCAAAAGGTAAAAAGGTGTTGAAAAAGGTGTAAACCGGCGCGACAATTAAGAGTATGTTTTGAAATCTCGTAGAGATGGCATTTTAGTAGAAAAACAAGCAAAATGACTCCGATAGAACGCCGTAGGCGTGGCATTTTTAATGTCATTCCTACGGAATTTTGGGAACGCTCCCGAGATTTTCTACCAAAATGCCATCTCTCCGAGATTTCAAAACACATTCTAAGGCCAGTTTACCCCTTTTTCCCCTCTTCCCCCTAAATTTCAATTGGGCATCAGCCGCAATTTCTCGATTTTTTGCAGCAGGATGATGTTGTCCTTGATTTCAATCAAGCCCTCGTTTTTGAAATCGGTGAGCGTCCGGATGGCGGTTTCTTTTGCCGTCCCGGCCAGCGCGGCGAGGTCTTCGCGGAGCAGTTGGATTTCGTGAAAACCTTGGTCAAAAAGATAAACCAAAGCCGAAGCGACCCGCCGCCGCACGGAATTGTAGGCCAAATCGAGCAATTTTTGTTCGTGGTCGGCGACGTGATTGGCCAGCATTTTCAAAAAACGGGCGGTCACGTCGCGGTTTCCGTAAACCAAAGTATTGAAATCGTCGCGCGGAATCAGGCGGATTTCACAGTGGTCGAGCGCAACGGCACTTTCGGGATATCGGTCGTTTTTGAGCAGGGCGAGGTAACCGAGAAAATCGCCGGTGCGCGCAATTTTTACGATAAATTCCCTGCCGTCTTCGTTGGTTTTGAAAATTTTCACCTCGCCGCGTTCGATGTAAAAAAGCCAGCGCGGCACTTCGCCTTCCCTGAAAATGGGGTCTTTTTTTCTAAAAATCCGCAGTTCTCGGTTTTCGGAAAGGTGTCGGATGGCTTCGATGGCCTTGGCCTCGTTGATCAAATGTTCGATGGAACCGGTGCTCGATTCGGTGGCTTGGCGCAGGCGTTCGCTTTTTTTGAGCCGCGATTCGATGGTTTCGAGCAGCGCGATGTCGTCGAAAGGTTTGGTGATGTAATCGTCCGCGCCGAGCGACATGCCGCGCCGAAAATCCTCTTTTTCGGCTTTTGCCGTCAGAAAAAGGAATGGCACATCGGCAGTCCGGCGGTCGCGGCTGAGGATGTGCAGCACGCCAAAACCGTCCAATTCGGGCATCATCACATCACAAAGAATGAGATCGGGCGACTCGCGCAGGGCGACTTCGACGCCGATTTTACCGTTTTCGGCGGCAAAAACTTCGTAATTGCTGAGTGCTAAAATCTCTTTGAGATTTTCGCGGACGTCGGCGTTGTCTTCGATTACGAGGATTTTTTTCATCTTTTTGGTTTGCTGACTGTCTGAATCAGAATTTACAGAATTTTAGAATTTTGAAAATTGGGTGCATTCAGTACATTCGAAAATTCTGTAAATTCTGATTCAGACAGTGAATTGGGCAAAGGGATTTTTACAAAAAAAGTAGTCCCGTCCGCCTCCCGGCTTTCAAAACTGATTTCGCCGTCCAGCAAATCCAAATACCGCCGGACGATGTTCAAACCCAGCCCCGAACCCTGAATATTCGTGGCGTTTTTGGCTCGGAAAAAACGTTCGAACAAATGTTTTTGCTCGGATTCGGGGATGCCGATTCCAAAATCGCGGATTGCTATTTTCAAAAACTGCCCGTCATTTTCAAGTTGACTTTGGCAAACCACATCGGCCTCGGAGTATTTGATGGCATTGGAAATGAGGTTGTAAAGTATGTTTTTCAAAATACGTTTGTCCAAAAAAACAGGCAGCGGCACGGTGTCCCCGTTGCACAAAATCATCTGCCCGGTCTTGGTCAAGCCCTGCATTTCTTCGGTGACTTCGAGGCAAAATTCCCGGAAATCAAAATGCTCCGGTTTGTTTTCGACCCGACCTTCTTCCAGTTTGGTGAGGCTGAGAAAATCGTCCAGAATTCCGGTGAGATGGATGACGGCAGATTTTATTTTTTCGAGGTGAAAACTGCGTTTTTCGTCATTTCCCATGTCGGCGTACCGCCTGACCAGAGCCGCCGAACTCAAAATGGTGCTCAACGGCGTGCGAAATTCGTGGGAAGCGAGCGAAACAAAACGCGATTTCAACTCGCCCAACTCGCGTTCGCGGGCGAGGGCGTGGAGCAGTTTTTCCTGTTTTTCCTGCAAAAGTTTTTCGGCGGTTTCGCGTTCGGCCACCTCGCGTTCGAGTTTTTTGTTGCTCGAAAGTAGACGGTTGACGGCGTCGGCGAGTTCTTCGGTGCGGTCGCTGATTTTTATTTCTAATTGAGAATTGAGTTGTCGCACCTCGGTTTCGGCAGCTTTGAGCGCGGTGATGTCGTGGATAAAACCGGTGAAAATGATGCGGTCGCCCATCCGGAACTCGCTGACACTCAACCAAAAAGGGAACAAACTGCCGTCCTTTTTTCGTCCTTTCACTTCGCGGCCGATGCCGATGATTTTTTTGTGCCCGGTTTCGAGATAGTTATTTATATAGGTGTCGTGCGCCTCGCGGTGGGGCGAATCGGCCAGCATGCTGATGTTTTTTCCCAGCAATTCGGCGGCGGAGAAGCCAAAAAGTTGGCAGCCAGCGATGTTGACAGATTCGATGATGCCGCGCCGGTCAATCGTGAAAATACCGTCGACCGCAGCTTCGAAAATGGCTTTCATCCGCAGTTCAAGTTCTTCGAGTGGCAGATTTTCCATGTGCCAAAAGTAGTGTACCGGAAAAATTTGGAAGACTGATGGGCATCATTTTTTGAAATGAGCATCGTCATTCGGTGGCATGAGCAAAGGCGGGACTTTTGTAGTGCATGGAGGTCGAAATTTATTTCGACCCTTATTTTGGTCGAAATTTATTTCGACCTCCCAAATCTAAAATCAATATCGAAATGAATGTATTTGCTCCTGTCTCCAGCATCATGACCCGTGATCTTGTCACCGTCAATCCAGAGGACAGCCTGAAAACGGTGTCCGAAATTTTTGAAAAAAACCGCATCCACCACCTCCCCGTGGTGCGTTACAAAAAAATTGTGGGCATCATCAGCCACTCCGATTTCGACCATTTCGTGGGCGGATTGAGTCGCTACCCAGAAGATCGTTTTTTGAATGAAAGTCGTCTGAAACATCACACTGCCGAAGAAATTATGACCGCCCGTCTGGCAAAAATCGAACCCGACGACCGGCTGAACGCGGTGATTGACATTTTTTGCCTGAACCGTTTTCATGCCTTGCCGGTGGTGGAAAATGACGAATTGGTGGGCATCATCACGCCATTCGATATCCTTCGGAAATTGGCCTCGGAAAAACCACTTCACCCCGAAGATGTTTATGAAACTATTTTAAATTAAAGTGCAGGGTCAGAATCAGAATTTACCGAATTTTAGAATTTAGAGAATGCTGCTAATTTTGAGAATTCTAAAATTCTGCAAATTCTGATTCTGACATTTAGCATAAATTGATATGCAAACTTCCATCAAATTAATCGGCATCGGCGACCGAAAAACGGCGCAATTGGAGGAAAACCTGCGGGCCGCGCTTTTGCATTTTCCACCCGAAGATTTCGAAATGACGCTGGTATCCGAAGTCAACCAAATTGCTTTGTCGGGCGTGACGAAAACACCCGCACTGCTTTTTGACGGCACGGTGGTGTTGGAAGGCGAGGTGCCAGAGGTTGAAAAAATCGTCCAGTTTTTGAAAAACCGGAATTTGTACCAAGCCAATTTGTACCGGCTGCGGCGGATTTTGGTGCCCGTGGATTTTAGTCCCGCCTCGAAAAACGCTTTTGAATTTGCAGTCGATTTGGCGCAGGTTTTTTCCGCCGAGGTCGAAGTTTTTCATGCCGTCGAAGGCATGTTCGATGCCGGTTTGCCCTCGGTGACCGGACAGCCGGCGGGTGAAATTGCTGCCACCGAGCAAGAATTGGCAGATTTTATCGGTGAAAAATATGCAAAACCGGAAGCCGTTGCGCCAACCAATAACCAATTACCCAATAACCAATTAACCAAAATAAAAGCCGATTTTGGTTTTGCGGCAGCGGCCATCGAAACGCGCTCGACGCAGTTTGATTTGGTGGTGATGAGTACGACGGGGCATCAAACTTTTTTGACAAAAATTTTTGGTTCGGTGAGCACCTCGGTTTCTACAAATGCCCACTGCCCGGTTTTGCTCGTGCCGCCGTCGGCGCATTTTCAAGGTTTTAAAAACATACTTTACGCCAGCAATTTTGAAAGTGCCGACCCCGAAAAAATCAGGCAGGTGGCGGATTTTTCAAAAAAAATGGAGGCACAACTCCATTTTGTCCACGTCGGGCATCCCGGTTCGACGGTCGCGGATTTGGAAAAAGCGGTTTTCAAAATCCACCACGACGACGCTGCGCCCGATCAGCCTTTCATTTTTGAACAAATCATGGGCGATGATGTGGTTGAAAAACTGCACGAATATGCGTTCGAGCATCGGATAGATTTGTTGGTTTTTGTCACCCATCGACGTGGGATTTGGCAGGAAATTACGCACCGCAGCATTTCCAAAAAGTTGCTTTTTAACACTTTTATGCCGGTTTTGGTGGTGCACCAGTTTAATGATTTGGTTGGAAATTAGGGATAGGTAAATTGGACACGGATTTGAATTTTCAAAGTAAAACACCTGAAAAATCCGTGTCCAATTTACCCCAAAATTAGTCATCATGCAAAACCAACATCGGAATGCTCACCCGGTGCGCCAATGCGCGGGTGACACTTTCGTAAAATAAACGGTGCAACAAATTATGGTCGTGCGAAATCGAAATCAGCAAATGTGCCTCGGTGGATTCGATAAAATTGCTCACCGCCTGCGGCACATCCGAGTCGTGGAGATAGTGAAAATGGTGCGCCACGCCGAACAGTTTTTTGCTGACCAATTCCTCGCCCGCCTTGTCCGGCTGCTCGCCCGGTTTGTTGATGATGTGCAAAATTTTGACGCTCGCCTCGTGGGCGTCCATCAATTTTTTCAAAATGGCCAACGAGTGGCCGCTCAATTTCAATTTAAAATCGGTGGCAAAAACCGCTGTCGCCGAAGTGTGGTAAACCGCTTTTTTCGGCACGACGAGCACCGGGACTCGCGTCCGGCCCATCACCCCGCCGGCATTGCTGCCCAAAAACATGGCCGCCAAATTGGACGAGCCCGTCGAACCTATGACAATCAGATCCGCGCCCATTTCTTCGGCCATCTGGCAGATTTGGGGCACGGGGAAACCGATTTCCACTTTGGCTTCCACCAAAATTTTTGAAAAACGGGCATTCCGCCGAAACCGGGCAACCACTTTTTGGATCTCCGATTTTCGTTGTTTGAGGTAATCATCTATCCAAAATGCCTCGTAAACATTGTTGTTGACATCCTGGTACGGATAAACGACGTGCAGCAAAGTGACCGTCGCGCCCGTCCGCGCAGCAATTTCAAAGCCATACCGAGTGGCATTGTCCGCGCATTTTGAGAAATCGGTGGGAATTAGAATTTTCATATTTGGTGATTGGTGAGCGGTGATTGGTGTGATTGGCACCCCAAATCTCGGATGCATAATCACCAATCACCTAATCTTGTTCACGATAGTCCATCGGCTCGGCGATGGGCGTTTGGAATTTTTCGCCGAGCCGACCTTTCGCATTTTGTTGTTCGAGGGTCAAATCGTCGGTGACACTGGTTTCGAGCCAGATGCTCCCCGATTTTCTGAAAATCTGGACGTGCAGGCCAAATTCGGATTCAAAAAGCCGCTCAACTTGCCACGTCGGCATATCTTCTTCTATAAAAATATCGCCTTCGTGGGCGTTGGGATTCATGTCTTTTACCGAAAGGCTGGGGTCGGTGAGCAGGAATTTTGCCGCCGTGCCTTTGTAGGCGTGGTGCGGTTTGGAGAAAAAAGCCAATTTCAAATAGGGAAATTCTTCCCGGAACGCGGCATTCAGATCACCGATGTTGTTTGAAGGTTTGATGTGCATTTTCATCTTTTGCCAAATTTTTTTTATTAAAAAATATAGAGCAAAGTTCGTTTCTCGGCAAACTGGTTAAAAATGATCGCCAACAAGCAAGGGGGTGACGATGGTCATTCTTTATTTCGATTGTCCACTTGATTTTTGCCCCACGATACAAAACAGAAGCAAATAAAATCATCTTCAAAACTTACCGCCGTCATTGATTCAGATTCAAAATTCCGGCATTTTTGTATCCTAAAAAAAACCTGAAAAAATTGGTCGCCGTACAATAATCAACCCCGAAATCGCCTTTTTCAAATGTCAAAATCCTAATTTTCGCTGGGCTGCGGCTGGGCAAAAATTGGGATTTTGACATTTTATCCACGTCTTCCTTCATTTTTAAAATCGCCCAAACGATGAAAATTCCCATCACTTCGCGCATGACAATTGCCGATTTGCAGCACGCGTTCAACGACTGTTTTCCGCATTTGTCTTTGTCTTTTTTCTCCAAACCGCACGAAACTTTCCAGGCCAGCCCCGCGAAATACGTCATCACCGAAAATTACCAGCCCATCGACCAAGTTTCCGGCCACCCGCAAAATGGCACCGTGGACATCCAGCCCGAAATGCGGGTTTGCGAACTCGAACAGCAATTTGAGGAAAAATTTGGCCTGCACGTCCAAGTTTTGCGGCAAAATGACCATTCGTGGACGCAAACCACCGTCTCCGACACCCTCACTTTGCGCGAGCAGGAGACCCTCGCGGCAAACGAAAAAGATCCCGTTTTCAAAAATTTCCAATTTTCCGATTTTTACAACACCCGGACGGAGTGGTTTTTGGGCTGAAAAAGTGCAATGTCTGAATCAGAATTTGCAGAATTTTAGAATTTGGAGGATGCTACCAATTTTGAAAATTCTAAAATTTTTGAAAATTCTGATTCAAATATTTAAGCATAAATTTCCAAAAACGACATTTTTCCCAGTGAAAAAATGGACGTGCGGCGGTTGCCAAACGGCTTGTTTTTTGTAAAAATAGAAACCGAAAAAGGGGTTTTGACGGACAATTTCGTCCGATGAAAATTTGAATGGAGTGCGGAAGGATTGTTTTTGGCTCAATTATGATTTCAATTTGAAATCATAATTGAGCCATTTTTTTCAGGAAAACCATCTTTTCCCCTTTTCATTTTTTAGAAAAATCTAACCGTCCATCCTACCGATGGCGCAACTGACGAACGATTTTCCTTTTTTCAAAAGCGAATTGTGCCCCGTTTCGGGGTAGCCGAGCGAGTCGAGCGTTCGGACGATGACTGGGCGGGCGTCGGTGTTTTTGGTTTCGACGTCCACCGCGTTTTTTTCAAAATCTATCGAAACATTGGTGACGCCGGGCAGCGCGGCCAATGCTTTTCGGATGCTCGATTCGCAGCCGCCACATTTGAGGTTTTCGATAAAAACGAGATTTTTCATACTTTAAATTTTGGGAGTAAAATTGAGCCGTCGGGCTTATTTTCTTGCCGATTTTCCTCAGCACACAGCATGACCATCGTCACCCGTTTTTCTGACTGACATCAACTACTCGCCTGATTGCAGTCATCCAACCGAGTTTTCTGGCCTTCCGACCTTGCATCAAAATTCAGTGCAATGCAAATCATTTTTTTCCTAATTCTTATCAGTTTGATCGTGGCCGCCGGTTTCCTGCTGGCCTATTTGTGGGCGACCAAATCGGGTCAATACGACGATGATTACACGCCTTCCATCCGGATGCTTTTTGATGACGAGTTGGACAAAAAACCTGATTCGGAAAAATAAATAGTGTTTTGGTGGCCACGCCAAAATCGGCAAGAGAACTTAAAATCACTTTATACTCACTATTCTTATGAGTCAAGTAGAACAACTTCGCAACCCGGAAATGTCCGAAAAACGAGTGGTCGTTGGCGGGCTGACGGGTCAAATCGAGCAATTTCAGTACGACAACAAAATTGTCCGGGCGTTCGGAATCGCGTCTTTCACCTTTGCTTTGGTGGGGATGCTGGTGGGTTTGTTGCTCGCTTTTCAGTTGATTTTTCCATCGCTGAGTTTCGAATTGCCTTATCTCAGTTACGGCCGGTTGCGCCCGTTGCACACCAACGCTGTGATTTTCGCATTTGTCGGAAACGGCATTTTCATGGGGATTTATTATTCGTTGCAGCGGCTTTTGAAAGTCCGAATGTTCAGCGACACGTTGTCGTGGGTGCATTTTTGGGGCTGGCAGGTGGTCATTTTGCTGGCTGCCGTCACGCTGCCGATGGGCATCACGACGAGCGCGGAATACGGCGAATTGGAATGGCCGATCGATATTTTGATCACGCTGGTTTGGGTTATTTTCGGCATCAATATGTTCGGAACCATCCTAAAACGCCGCGAAAACCACCTGTACGTTGCTATTTGGTTTTACATCGCAACCTGGGTGACGGTGGCGGTTTTGCACATTGTCCGCAGTTTTGAAATGCCGGTTTCGCTTTTTAAAAGTTACTCCGTTTTTTCGGGCGTGCAGGATGGTTTGGTGCAGTGGTGGTATGGGCACAACGCGGTCGCGTTCTTTTTGACCACGCCGTATTTGGGCATCATGTACTACTTTTTGCCGAAGGCTGCGAACCGCCCGGTGTATTCGTACAAACTTTCGATTGTCCACTTTTGGGCTTTGATTTTCATTTATATCTGGGCGGGGCCGCACCATTTGTTGTATTCGACCTTGCCGGATTGGGTGCAATCGCTCGGCACTGTTTTTTCAATCATGCTGATTGCGCCGTCGTGGGGCGGGATGTTCAACGGTCTTTTGACGTTGCGCGGCGCGTGGGACAGGGTTCGGCAAGACCCCGTTTTGAAATTCATGGTCGTCGCGGTCACGGCCTACGGCATGGCGACTTTCGAAGGGCCAATGCTTTCGATAAAATCGGTCAACGCGATTTCACATTTCACGGACTGGACAATCGCCCACGTCCACGTCGGTGCGCTCGGCTGGAACGGTTTTTTGACTTTTGGGATGCTTTATTGGCTGTGGCCGAGGATGTACCGCACCCAACTTTACTCGACTTCTTTGGCCAATACCCACTTTTGGATCGGCACGCTTGGCATCATTTTTTACGCCGTTCCGATGTATTGGGCAGGTTGGACGCAGTACGCAATGTGGCAAGAATACACGCCGGAAGGCACTTTGAAATGGGGAAATTTCTTGGAAACCGTCCTCCAAATCGTCCCACTTTATTGGATGCGCGGCATCGGCGGCCTGTTATTTTTCATCGGAACGGTCATGGCCGTTTACAATTTGTACAAAACCGGCCAGCAGGGTAATTTTTTGGCAAATGAAAATGCCGAAGCACCCGCCCGCGAAAAAGTACACGTCGTCCAAACCGGCGAACACTGGCACCGCTGGATCGAACGCCGCCCGATTCAAATGTTGATTTTTTCGACCGTTTTGATTGCAATCGGTGGCATCGTTCAGATTTTCCCGATGGTTTTTGTCGAAAGCCAAGTGCCAAAAATTTCAACTGTCAAACCGTACACCCCGCTCGAATTGCTCGGACGCGATATTTACATCCGCGAAGGTTGTGTCGGTTGCCACTCGCAATTGATCCGTCCGTTCCGCCACGAAACCGACCGCTACGGCGAGTACTCCAAATCGGGCGAATACGTGTACGACCATCCATTTTTATGGGGTTCGAAACGCACCGGCCCCGATTTGCACCGCGAGGGCGGCAAATACCCGGATTCTTGGCACTACAACCACATGCTCGACCCGCGCACGATGTCGCCCGGCAGTTTGATGCCGCCGTACCCGTGGCTGCTCGAAGATGAATTGGCGACCCACGATTTGTCGGCCAAAATCAACGCGCTGCGAAAAGTGGGCGTGCCGTACCCGAAAGATTTTGAAAAAACCGCCCTCGGCGACCTGCAAACGCAGGCCAAAAAAGTGGCGAAAAATCTGGAAGAACAGGGCGTAAAAGACCCGGGACTCGAAACAAAAGAAATCACCGCGCTGATTGCGTATTTGCAACGGCTGGGGACGGATATTAAAAAATAGTTGATTGGTTATTGGGGAATTGGTTATTGGGAAACTGGGAAATTGGAACACTAAACCAATTTTCCAATAACCAATTCCCCAATAACCAATTCCCCAATAACCAATTCCCCAATAACCAATAACCAATCACTAAATAAAATGGCAAAATATCTTTTAGAATCCGTCGACGGCGTCCAATGGTTTGGCATCGCAGCCTTGCTTTTGTTCTTCACGATGTTCGTTTTGGCTTTTTTCAAAGCCGCATTATCCAAAAAAAATTACAACGATAAAATGGCGAGAATGCCATTGGACGATTAGTTACTGGTTATTGGGAAACTGGGGAATTGGTTATACGAATTTCCCAATTTTCCAATAACCAATTCCCCAGTTTCCCAATAACCAGTAACCAATCGTCCACCAAATTTTTTTAAAAAGATGAAAAAATATCTTTCCATATTGTTTTTGTTGCCCGCGCTCGGTCTGCTCGCGCAAAATCCGACGACCGCAGCCCCGGCAGCTGCCAACCCTGAAAAATTGTACGACGTCCTGCACTTGGTTTTGCTGATCGGTGCGGCGGTCATTTTTTTGACCGTTTTGGGATTCATGCTGCGGGTCAACCAGTTTATGTACCGGCAGATTTTGCAAAATCAGGCCGCCGTTTCTGGCCGTCCGATCAGTGATTATTTGCCCGTGCCACCCATCGCCACCGAAAGTTACGGGTCGCGCTGGAAGAAAAAATATTGGGAAAATGCCGCGCCCCTCGAACGCGAGGCCGACATTTTGATGCACCACGACTACGATGGCATCCGGGAATTGGACAACCATTTGCCGCCGTTTTGGCTGAATATGTTTTATGCCACCATCATTTTCGCCGTCGTATATATGTATATCTACCACTTCGGCGGTGGCGGCGAGACCCAAATCCAGACCTACGACAAGGAAGTGGCCGAAGGCAAACGCCAGCGCGCCGTCGCGATGGCTTCGCTCGCTGACCAAGTGAACGAAACGAACGTCGCTGCGCTCACCGACGCGGGTGCTTTGACCGAGGGAAAAGCCATTTACATGGCCAATTGTCTGGCTTGCCACGGGGCGGGCGGCGAGGGAACGGTCGGCCCGAACTTCACCGACGAGTACTGGATCCACGGCGGCGGCATCAAAAACATGTTCAAAACCATCACCTACGGCGTGCCGGACAAAGGCATGATTTCGTGGTCGGCGCAACTCCGACCGTCTGATATTCAAAAAGTGGGTTCCTACATTTTGACTTTACGCAGCACGAACCCACCGAATCCGAAAGCACCGCAGGGCGATATTTGGAAAGAAGAAGTGAAATAAAATCAGGATTTACAGGATTTTAGGATTTTCAAAATGCTGCTAATTTTGAAAATCCTAAAATCCTGTAAATTCTAAAATTCTGTAAATTCTGATTAAAAATGACAACCGAACAGGAAATCTACCAAGACACCGAAGAATACCGCGACCAAATCGCCACCGTGGACGGGGCGGGAAAACGGATTTGGCTCTACCCAAAAAAGCCAAAAGGCAGGTTTTACGATGCCCGGACCTGGGTGAGTTTGGTGTTTCTCGTGCTGTTTTTGACCATCCCGTTTATCAAGGTCAACGGCGAGCAGTTCATGCTTTTGAACATCCTCGAACGGAAATTTGTCATTTTTGGCATCTATTTCAGTCCGCAGGATTTCCATCTTTTTGGACTTTTGACGCTCACTTTTTTGGTGTTCATCATCCTTTTCACGGTTGTTTTTGGGCGGTTGTTTTGCGGTTGGGTTTGTCCGCAGACGGTTTTTTTGGAAATGATTTTCCGAAAAATCGAATACTGGATTGAAGGCGACGCCAGCCAACAACGCAAACTCGACGCCTCGCCCTGGACTTCCCACAAAATCCAAAAAAAGGTGATAAAACACGTCATCTTTTTTGCAATCGCCGTCGTCGTGGCCAATTATTTTTTGGCCTACATCATCGGCACGGAAAAAGTTTTGAAAATCATCACCGACCCGGTCGGCCAACATTTTGGCGGTTTTTTGACGATGTTGGGTTTTTCGCTGGCATTTTATGGCGTTTTTGCTCGGTTGCGCGAGATGGTTTGCACCGTGATTTGTCCGTACGGACGTTTGCAAGGCGTGCTTTTGGTGAAAGATTCCATCGTCGTGGCCTACGATTTTATCCGGGGCGAGCCGCGTGGGAAAATTAAAAAAGAGAAAAAACAAGATGCCGCCGCGCAAAACTTGTCGGCAAAATCTCCGTCGGCCTCGAAAATTTCTCCGGTAAAAATTGCCGCCCACCACGACCACGACCATGAAAATGAAAAAGAACCTTGCCAAAACGGCTGCGCCGAATGCCCGACCTGCGCCTCGACGCTTTCAAAAATTGAGGCAAAATTGGCCGCACCGGCAGGCGTTGGCTTGCCCGAACTGCCCAATTTTCGGGAAATCGAAATAAACCAAAACCCAAAACCGGGCGGTTTTAATTTGGTCGCCGAAATCCAAAAAGCGGCCGTTTCGCTCGCCCCGAACGTCGTCCAAAATCATTCCTCACCCCTCATTCCTCATCCCTCACCCCTCATCCCTCATCCCTCGCTGGGCGACTGCATCGACTGCAAATTGTGCATCGCCGTCTGCCCAACCGGCATCGATATCCGCCACGGCACGCAACTCGAATGCACGAATTGCACGGCCTGCATCGATGCCTGCGACGAGGTGATGGACAAAGTTTCGCGCCCGCGCGGCCTGATTCGGTACGACTCGATGACGGGCATCGAAAACCAAAAACGCAAGATTTTCACGCCCCGCGTCATCGGATATTCTGCGCTGCTCGCGTTGCTGATTTTGGTGGATGTCGTTGCTTTTTCGGTGCGCGGCGTGGTCGAAACGATGATACTCCGTGCGCCAGGCCAAATGTACCAACCCGTTGACGCTGAACACGTTAAGAACTTGTACACCTTTCAAATCATCAATAAATCATCGGCAGAATTGCCCGTGCGGATTCAATTGAACACGCCCGGCGGCGAGGTAGAAATGGTTGGACAAGTCATCGAAAAAGTGGCAAAAGGTGGCATGGTCGAAGGCGCGTTTTTTGTCAAAATGCCCATCCAAAATTTGACAGGCCGGAAAACCAAAATCGAGTTCGAGGTCTTTTCCGGCGACAAAAAAATCGATGCGGTCAAGACCAATTTTATGGGACTGAAAAAATGAATGGAGGTGGGGTAATAATTATAACACCACACCGGGGGGAAATAAAAAAAAAACAAAATTTAGAAAGAAGTAAAAAAAATGGTCAGAGTATATTTTGACGCAGAAAGCCCCGGGTATTTTAGTTT
>JANNMS010000345.1:0-25482 GCA_031398055.1 Saprospirales bacterium
CCTATGCGGTCCAGTTGTTCTCGCCCTTGTCCGGCCGCTGGTTCCATTCGGCCTTTGTGGTAAAAGATCCATGTGTTCCGTATTTCAATTTTATCCAGTTTGCACGTCGTGGACAATTTTAGAAAAAATAAAAACGCCCCATTTTTCTCGCCAAAAATTTTCGCCCAATCAAAACCAATTGATTTTCAGCAGATTCGATTGCAATTGGTTTTTTGAATTTTTCTTTCGCCAAACGATTTGCACAAAAAAATGATTGGTTGCGTACCATTTGTTTGTGGCAACTATAATTGGGTGGGGCGAAAAATCGCAAGCCGTAGTTACCTTTGCCTTTATTTTAGAAAATAATCTTCAAATTTGAAAAGGCATGGTCGGTATCGTCAATGAATTTATGAAGCAGTATTTGCGTGTCCGGATGCGGCGCATCGAATATTTTATGCAAAACCCCGGCGAAACGCAAGAACAATGGCTGCTCAAACTCCTCGAAACCGCTGCTGACACTGAATTTGGCAGACGCCACAATTTCGCGGGCATCCGAAATGCCGAACAATTTGCCCGCCTCGTTCCCGTCAACGATTATGATTCTTTGAAAAACGACATCAGCCGGATGATGCACGGCCAAAAAGATGTGCTTTGGCCGGGCGAGGTCAATTGGTATTCAAAATCGAGCGGCACGACGAGCGACAAATCTAAATTCATCCCCGTTCCGTATTCCAATTTGCACGAAAACCACATCCGGGGCGGCTGGGATTCGGTGGCACTTTTGTACCACAACAAGCCGGACGCGGGCATTTTCAAATACAAAAATTTGGTGATGTCGGGCAGTTATTCGCCGTTTCCGGCCTACCCGAAAACACATTTTGGCGATGTTTCTTCCATTTTGGTTTCGCACCTGCCGGCCATCGGAAGGATGTTTTACACGCCCGATTTTGAAACCGCGCTGCTCCCAAATTTTGAGGAAAAACTCGCGCGGACTGCCGAAATCACCTCGAAACAAAGCGATATCGGCATGTTTGGCGGCGTGCCGACTTGGATAATTGTACTTTTCAGGATGATTTTGGAAAAAACGGGCAAGCAAAATATGCTCGAAGTTTGGCCAAATTTGCAGGCATATATGCATGGCGGCGTGGGTTTTGAGCCGTATCGCCAGACTTTCCGCGAACTGATTCCGAGCGATGATTTTGTTTACCAAGAAATTTACAATGCCTCCGAAGGTTATTTCGGCGCGCAGTGCGATTTGAATAAAAACGACATGCTTTTGCTGGCCGACAACGGCGTTTTTTACGAGTTCATCCCGGTCGAAGAATGGGAAAAAGATTTCCCGAAAACGGTGCTTTTGGACAATGTTGAAATCGGGAAAAACTACGCGGTTTTGATTTCTTCGAACAATGGTTTGTGGCGGTATCAGCCCGGCGACACCGTCCAATTCACCCGAAAATACCCGCATTGTTTTAAAATTACGGGTCGGACAAAGCAATTTATCAATGCTTTTGGCGAAGAAGTGATGGTCGGCGACACCGAAAAAGCACTCGCCGATGCTTGCCAAAAAACTTCGGTCGTGGTTTCGGAATACACCGCTGCGCCGATTTATTTTTCGGAAAGCGGCGGAAAAGGCGGGCACGAATGGGTCGTCGAATTCGACCGCGAGCCCTCGGACATGGAAAATTTTAACCAAATTTTGGACGAGTCGCTGCAAAAAATCAACTCTGATTACGAAGCCAAACGTTACAAAAGTTTGGCACTCGAACGGCTGGTTTTGCGCCCCGTTCCGAAAGGCACTTTTCATCGTTGGATGAAATCGCGGGGGAAATTTGGCAACCAAAGCAAGGTGCCGCGGCTGGCAAATCACCGGGAATATGTGGACGAATTGCTGCGGTTTTCGGAGGAGCGGGTTTAAATTGGTTTCACATCTTTAAAATTAAAAACTTCGTCCCGCCCACCATTTTCAATCAACAATTTCCCATCCGCCAAAACATTTTTTAAAACCCCGGAAAACAAACTTCCATCCACCCGGCGATAATTTTTTTCTTCCCCAAATCCCAAAAGTTGGCTCAAATATTCTGTTCGAAAACCAGCGACATCCCGCTGGTTTTTTATTTGCAAATACCTGATTTCCAGTTTTTTAAATAAAATATTGGCCACTTCGTCGAGGTCGAAAAAATGCCCGGCGGCGGCGGCCAGCGAGGTCGGGTTCGGCGCGTCAGATTTGAAAATCAATTGATTTACATTCAATCCAATGCCGACGATGGACTGGGAAATGGTAGCAAATTCTTTTTTTCCATCTGAAAAAAGCCAATCGTAGGAATTCATCATCGAAATCGTGTTTTGAATCAGGATGCCTGCCACTTTTTTTTCGCCGATATAAATATCGTTCGGCCATTTGATTTTTGGAGGGCGGAATTTATTCCGCTCCGCTTCTGCTGTTGGTCGGAATAAATTCCGACCTCCCAGAATTTCCGCCACCGCATCGCGCACGGCGAGCGAAACAAATTCGTTCAGCCGAAACTGCTCGTCCGGCACCAAAAAATCAGGGTAAAAAATGATGCTCAACAAAAGATTTTTCCCCGGTTCACTTTCCCAGCGACTGCCATATTGACCGCGCCCGGCTGACTGGCTGTCAGCCCGGACGACGGTTCCTTCCGGTGGCTTGCTTTTTGACAGCAATTCGCGGGCGTAGTCGTTCGTCGAAAGGAGTTCGTCGAAACGGTGGTAAACATTTCCGACGAGGCAAGTGTTAGTCAATTCCACAATCAAAAAAATTTTAAAATTGCGCTACCTTTGAGCAAAATTTTAGGGAAAAACCTTTTCAAGAAGGTTGATTTTCAAGGGATTCGCCCGATTCCTAATTCTTAATTCTTAATTTATTTAATGGTCAGTACCAAATTCAAAATTTCAGAAAACCCATCCGCGTATCTTTTTGGGAAAACTGCGGCGCTGTCGGCTCCTCAAAAAATAGACAGCGAGGAACTCAACGAATCCATCATCGAAGGCATCCGGGATAAAAAAGGCAAAAATATCGTGAAAATGGACTTGCGCCACCTCCGAGATGCTCCCGCCGATTTTTTTATCGTTTGCGAAGGTGACTCGAACGTGCACGTCAAATCCATTTCCGACAGTATTTTTCGCCGCGTGGCCGACGATATTTCCACAAAACCAGGGCACGTCGAAGGTTCGATGAACGCGCGTTGGGTTTTGATGGATTATTTCAACACGATTGTCCACGTTTTTTATCCCGAAACCCGCGAGTTTTACGATATCGAAAATTTGTGGAGCGACGCGAAAATCACGGAATTTGCAGAAATTTAAATAACAGCGGACGGCAGGCAATGTGCTTGCCGTCCGCTGCCATCATAAAATAATGAAAAAAGAAGAAGAAAAACAGCCGGAGCCCGAACGCGAAGAGCGCAACAACAATCGCGGGGGCGACAATATGCCGAATTTCAATTTTACTTGGGTGTACGTCCTCGTGCTGCTCGGGTTGTTGGGTCTGCATTTTTACCGGAACGCCGATTTGACCAACCGAGAAATCGGGTGGGAACAATTTCAGGCGATCGTTTTGAAAGGCGATTTGGAAAAATTGGAAGTCGTCAACAACGAGGAGGTCTATATTTTTTTGAAAACAGAAAAAATGATGGCCGACACGGTGACTTACAAAGAAATTTATAACAAACCGCCCGGCAAAGACAAACCAAATTACACCATGAAAATTGGTGAACCCAAGGTTTTTCAAGACCGACTCAACGAACTCAATGCCAAATTGGCAAAACAACAAAACGCGCCCGCGCAGGCCGTCATTTCTCGGTACCGCACCGAGCCGAATTGGACGAATGCGATTTTGACTTATCTGATTCCATTTGCCTTGTTTATCGGTTTGTGGCTGTTCATTTTGCGTCGGGTCGGCGGCGGTGCGGGTGGCCCTGGGGCGCAGATTTTCAATATTGGAAAATCAAAAGCCACACTTTTTGACCAAAACACCAAGGTAAACATCACTTTCGCAGACGTCGCTGGCCTCGACGAAGCCAAAGAAGAGGTGATGGAAGTGGTTGATTTTTTAAAAAACCCGAAAAAATACACCACGCTCGGCGGCAAAATCCCAAAAGGTGTGCTGCTTGTCGGCCCTCCCGGGACTGGAAAAACGCTTTTGGCGAAAGCCGTGGCGGGCGAGGCGAACGCGCCTTTTTTCTCAATTTCGGGTTCGGATTTTGTCGAAATGTTCGTCGGCGTCGGTGCCTCGCGGGTGCGCGATTTGTTCCGGCAGGCGCGCGAAAAAGCACCTTGCATTATTTTTATTGACGAAGTGGACGCCATCGGGCGGTCTCGCGGACGCGGTGCGATGCAAGGTGGAAATGACGAACGGGAAAATACTTTGAACCAACTTTTGGTGGAAATGGACGGTTTTCCGACCGACAAAGGCGTCATTTTGATGGCCGCCACCAATCGTCCCGATATTTTGGACAATGCCTTGATGCGCCCCGGGCGTTTTGACCGGCAAATCGGCATCGGTCGCCCGGATTTGAAAGGTCGGGCGCAGATTTTCGAGGTGCATTTGAAAAACATCAAGATTGCGCCCGAAGTGCGCGCCGAGACTTTGGCTGAAATGACGCCCGGTTTTGTGGGCGCAGACATCGCCAATGTTTGCAACGAAGCGGCTTTGATTGCCGCCCGCCGCGAAAAAAAATCGGTTGAAATCGAAGATTTCAATTATGCTTTGGACAAAGTCATCGGCGGTCTCGAAAAGAAAAACAAAATCATCAGCCCCGAGGAAAAATTGATAATTGCGTACCACGAAGCAGGCCACGCGGTTTGCGGCTGGTATTTGGAATTTGCCCACCCGTTGGTGAAAGTGACCATCGTGCCGCGCGGGTTGGCGGCTTTGGGCTACGCCCAATATTTGCCGAAAGAACAATACATCACGCGCAAGGAAAAATTGCTCGACGATATTTGCATGACCCTCGGCGGACGGGCGGCGGAAAGTGTGATTTTTGACAAAATCAGCACCGGTGCGCAAAGCGACCTTGACCACATCACCAAACTTTCGTACGAAATGATTATCAATTATGGGATGTCGGACAAGGTGGGCCACGTTTCGTATTATTCGATGTTGAATGAAAGTTACCAGCGGCCATTTTCGGAACAGACCGCTTTTTTGGTGGATACCGAAGTGAAATCGATGATTGATGTCGAATACGAACGCGCCAAAAAACTGCTCCGCGACCGCCGAAAAGAACTGGATTTGTTGGCAAAAACCTTGCTCGACAAAGAGGTTTTGCACCGCGCCGACCTCGAAAAAATCCTCGGCGTGCGACAGTGGGCTGACCCGACGCCGGGCGAAAGTTCGCACACACCGGAAGTCGAACCCGTTCCGACGGACGAAGATTGAAGAAAAAATTAGAAGCCGTCCCCATTCGTGAATGCGAGCGGGGGCGGCTTTTTTATGTAAAAAATGCCCGCCACCAAATTCATCATTTCAAATTTTCCATTTTTAAAAATGTCTGCCAAAAAAAACGCCCGCGAAGACCGCTACCAACACCATGATTATTACGGTGTGGACGATTTGCTTTCGTCCGAACACCTTCTCGCCCGCGATGCGGTGCGCGAATGGGTGAAATCGGAAGTTTCGCCCATCATCGAAGATTACTCCGACCGGCACGAATGCCCGACCCATTTATTCAAAGGTTTGGCAGAAATCGGTGCTTTTGGCCCCTCACTTCCGGCAGAATATGGCTGCGGTGGCATGGACGAAATTGCCTACGGCGTGATTATGCAAGAATTGGAGCGAGGCGATTCGGGCATCCGTTCGATGGCTTCGGTGCAGGGTTCGTTGGTGATGTACCCGATTTATCGGTTTGGAAATGAAGAACAACGGAAATATTACCTGCCAAAATTGGCTTCCGGCGAGTTCATTGGCTGTTTTGGTTTGACCGAACCCGACCACGGCTCGAACCCCGACGGCATGGTTTCGAATATCAAAGACGATGGCGATTCATACATTTTGAACGGAGCGAAAATGTGGATTACCAATTCCCCGCTGGCCGACATCGCGGTCGTTTGGGCAAAAGACGAATCTGGAAAAGTGCGCGGCATGATTGTCGAACGCGGGATGAAAGGTTTTTCCGCTCCCGAAATCACTGGAAAATGGTCGCTCCGGGCGAGCATCACTGGCGAACTGGTTTTTGAAGACGTGCGCGTGCCGAAGAAAAACCTTTTGCCAAATGTCATCGGCATGAAAGGGCCGCTTTCTTGTTTGACAAAAGCAAGGTACGGCATCGCGTGGGGCGCAATCGGCGCGGCGTTGGATTGTTACGATAGTGCTTTGCGGTATTCAAAAGAACGGATTCAGTTTGGAAAACCCATCGGCCAATTTCAGTTGACCCAGAAAAAACTGGCCGAAATGATTACCGAAATCACCAAAGCACAACTGCTGGCATGGCGTTTGGGTACGCTGGCAATCGCTGGAAAAATGACGCCAGCCCAAGTTTCGATGGCCAAACGGAACAACGTTTTCATGGCTTTGACCATCGCCCGCGAGGCTCGGCAGATTTTCGGCGGCATGGGAATCACCAACGAATACCCAATCATGCGGCACATGATGAACCTCGAAACGGTTTTGACTTACGAAGGCACGCACGACATCCATTTGTTGATAACTGGTATGGATGTCACCGGTTTGAACGCCTTCAAATGACTTTAATCTAAAAACGTGTACAAAAACTGAAACCCGAGCGTTTATCTCCTAAAATTTGCTCCTGCTTTTTCACGTTTTTGATACCCATTTCACTAAAATTCCGGAATTATGGATTTCGATGGTAGTTTGAGAATTCATTTTTTTGCACTGCTTTTTTGCTTGCCTGCGTTCGTTTTTGGGCAGCAAAAAGAGTACCCGCCCATCAATTTACAAAACCCTTCGTTCGAGGATTTGCCAAAATGTTGCGAAGCCCCGCGCGGCTGGTACAACTGTGGCGAGACTTCCGAAAGCCCGCCGGACATCCAGCCCGGTTATTTTTCGGTAACGAAATCTCCGGCAAATGGCGAATCGTACCTCGGTTTGGTCGTGCGCGACAACGAAACTTTTGAAGGCGTTTCGCAACGGTTGCCGAAACCCGTCGAAATCAATCAATGCTACGATTTTTCGTTGGATTTGGCGCGTTCCGAACTGTATTTGAGCCTCAGCCGCACGACGGGCGAGGAAACAAATTATGCAGTCCCGGCCACTTTGAAAATCTACGGCGGCATGGGTTATTGCGATAAAAAAGAATTGTTGGCACAAACCAGCGTCATCACGAACACCCGTTGGCTGACCTACAATTTTCGGCTTTCGCCAAAAAAAGGCAGTTACACCTATATTATTATCGAGGCGTATTTCAAAACGCCCATCATGTTCCCGACCAACGGCAATATTTTGGTGGACAATTCCTCGCCGATCCAACAAGTTTCGTGCGAAGAAAAGAAGGAAAAAGACAAGGAAATCGCCGATTTGAACCCGACAAAACCGACCCCGGTAAAACAAATGCCTGTCAAAACGCCGCCAAAAATTCAAAAACCTGCCCCCCAACCAGTCGCTGCGGTGGACAAATTTGACCGGAAAAACATCAAAGAAGGCTTGACCATCCCGGTCGAAAACATCTTTTTTCAGGCCGATAAATTTGATATCAAACCCGAAAGCGAATCTGGTTTGATGGAAGTTTACCGTTTTTTGCAAAGCAACCCCGACGTGAAAGTGGAGGTCGGCGGCCACACGAACAACATCCCGGAGCAGGATTTTTGCGATTCTTTGTCCACCAGCCGCGCCCGCGCCGTCTCGAATTGGCTGATTGAAAAAGGTATTTCGGTCGAGCGTTTACAATTTAAAGGTTACGGAAAACGGATGCCGATTGCACCAAATACAAATGCTGCCGGGCGACGGAAAAACCAGCGGGTCGAAATCAAAATTTTGGACATGAATGGGTGATTCGATTTACGATTTTAGATTTACGATTTTAGATTACCCGCAAATCGTAAATTTAAAATCGTCAATCTAAAAATCGTAAATCCAAAATCGCAAATCCAAATGACTATGCCCTTCCACAACCACTTCGCAAACATTCCAACACTGTTATTTTTTCTCTTCTCCGCCCCAGTTTTTGGACAAAAAATCACGAACCCCAATCCAATCGTGTTGGAAAACCCATCTTTTGAAGGTTTCCCACAGCCCGGTCGGCCACCTGAAAATTGGTTCGATTGCGGAAAACGAGGCGAAACTCCGCCCGATACCCAGCCCGGGGCTTTTTCGGTAAAAAAACAAGCATCGCACGGCACAACTTACCTCGGTTTGGTGGTGCGCGACAACGAAACTTGGGAAGGCGTTTCGCAAAAATTGACGCGTCCGCTGGAAATCAATCAATGCTACGAATTGAGCCTCGACCTCGCCCAATCTGTGTTTTATATCAGTTTGAGCAAAACCACGGGCATGGAAACCAATTTTGCAGAACCCGTAATTCTGCAGATTTACGGTGGATATGGATATTGTGATAGAAAAGAATTGCTTGCCCAAACTGGTTTTGTCAATTTTTCAAATTGGAAAACCATTCCGTTTCGACTGTCGCCCAAAAAAGGAAATTACACCTACCTCATTATTCAGGCATATTTTACGACGTCCAAAAAACCACTTTTGGAGGCATTCAACGGCAATATTTTACTGGACAATGCCTCGCCAATTCGACCCATTCCTTGCCAAGAAAAAATAGCGAAAGTCAACACAAAACCACCCGTCGCAACTACCCCGACACCCCCGAAACCTGAAAAAAAAGAAACACGCAAAAAGCAAAAAGAGCAAGAACCGCCAATTTCACAAACAGAAACCAGCACCCCGCCGCCGGAACCTACCCACAAATTTGACCGCGAAAACATTCAAAAAGGCCTGAGTATCCCGGTCGAAAACATCTATTTCCCGACCAATAAATTTGAAATAAAACCAAAAAGCGAGGCAGGTTTGCAAGAAATTTTTCAATTTTTGGTCAAAAATTCAGACGTGAAAATTGAAATCGGCGGCCACACGAACAGCAATTGCGATGAAGAATTTTGCAACGAATTGTCCGAAAACCGGGCGCGTGCTGTGATGGATTGGTTGGTAAATCAAGGAATTTCGCCCGACCGTTTGCAAGCAAAAGGGCACGGAAAAAACAACCTCATTATCCAAAACGACGACACGACGGCGAAAAAACAAATCAACCAGCGTGTCGAAATCAAAATCTTGGAGATGAAAAACTGAGCCACGACGTAAATTCGCTGCTTAATTTTTTTACAAAAATCAAAAATACATGTCTGCCATTCCTGCAAATTCAGAAAAAATACTCAAACGCCTGGGCTTTTTGGACATCGAAGTTGACCCCACGCTCGACCTCGTGGCCGAGATAAATCGTTTAAAAAAGGAGAAAAACGCCGTCATTTTGGCGCATTATTACCAAGAATCTGAAATTCAGGACATCGCGGATTTCATCGGCGACTCGCTCGGTTTGGCGCAGCAGGCAGCAAAAACGGACGCGGATATCATCGTTTTTGCCGGCGTGCATTTCATGGCCGAGACCGCGAAAATGTTGAACCCGTCGAAAAAAGTACTGCTCCCGGATTTGAAAGCGGGCTGCTCGCTCGCCGATTCTTGTCCGCCGCACGTTTTCAGAAAATTTAAGGAAAAATACCCCGACCACGTCGTCGTGAGTTACATCAACTGCACTGCCGAACTCAAAACGCTCACCGATATTTGTTGCACGAGCACAAATGCTGCGCAAATCATCGAAAGCATCCCGCGCGACCAGCCGATAATTTTCGCGCCGGACAAAAATCTGGGCGCGTATTTGATCAAAAAAACAGGCCGCGACATGATTTTGTGGAACGGCGCGTGCATGGTGCACGAAATATTCAGCCACGAACGCATCGTCAAATTGAAAAATCGCCACCCCGAGGCCAAATTTATCGCCCACCCGGAGTGCGAACCGCATATTTTGGAAATGGCAGATTTCATCGGCAGCACGACCGGGCTGTTGAAATTTACGCAGCGCGACCCGGCACAATCCTACATCGTGGCCACAGAAACCGGCATTTTGCACCAAATGCAAAAGGCCAGCCCGCAAAAAACGTTCATCCCCGCGCCGCCGAACAACCACTGCGCCTGCAACGATTGCCCGCACATGAAAAGAAATACGATGGAAAAACTCTACGTCTGCATGGAATACGAACTTCCGGAAATCATTTTGCCCGATTGGATCATCGAAAAAGGCGTGAAATGCATTGATAGGATGCTGGAAGTTTCGGCTGCGGCAGGACTTTGATTTTTTCAAAAATTTCATTTAAAGGAACAGCCCAATTTGTTGATGGTCAACAAGTTGGGCTGTTCCTTTTTCAAAACATTTTTTTTAAAAAAACAAAACCACCTCGAAAAATAGCCATTCCGTTTACTTTTGCAAACATTTAGTTTCAATTAAAATCAAAAACAATGGCAAAAAAAGACGCGAGTTCCGGTGGTTTTCTTTTCAAAACAGGTGCTTTTGTGGCGCTCGCAGGTTTGGCTTGGTGGCTTTTTGGACTTTTCGGCGGCCAAAAACCAACGGAAAATTCCGACCCGGAAAGTCGCCGACCGACCACCGAAATCCCTGAAAAATCAAAAGAAAACCCCTCTGAAAATCAAAATTCCCCCGCCGAACCGACCTCCGACAAACCACAATATGCTGAAAATTGGCTGCCCGCCAGCACGACGGGCGATGTGGTTCGCCACAAATTTTTCGCACTTTCCTATTCCGAAGACCACGAACAGGCCGAGTGGGTGGCGTGGGAAATGACCCGCGAACGCCTAAACAACATGGATTTTATGCGAACAAACACTTTTTTGCCCGACCCAAAAGTGCGCACCGAAAGTGCAACGCCCCGCGATTACACCGGCAGCGGCTACGACAAAGGCCACATTTGCCCGGCGGCGGACATGGGTTTTGAGTCGCAGGCGATGGACGAAAGTTTTTATATGTCGAACATGGCTCCGCAGGTGCGCGGTTTCAACGCCGGGGTTTGGCGCGAACTCGAAGAACTGACCCGCGATTGGGCGCGAAAATTTGGACACCTTTATATTGTTGCTGGCGGGGTGCTGCCCGTCGAGGTCAAAAAGCAAATCGGTTTCAGCAAAGTGACCGTGCCGGAATACTTTTACCGCGTCCTGCTGACCGAAAAAGGGGGAAAAGCCATCGCTTTTATCCTTCCGAACGCGGCAAGCGACCGCCCGGTGATGGATTTTGCCGTGCCGATTGACCGGGTCGAACGGGCGACAGGCATTGATTTTTTCCCAAATTATTTGAAAGGTTTGGACGAAGAATTGGAAGCCTCGCTCGACAAAACGGCTTGGGAGATTGACCAAAAACGGTATCAACTGCGGGTCGAGGATTGGAACAAAAAGTAATAAAAAATCATAGTATGGATTTTAAAAAAACTATCTTAATTATTTTTTCCCTAATTTTTATTTTAAAAAACCTAAACTCACAAAACCTACAAGGCACGATTCGCGATGCCATTTCCGGTGAAAAATTGACCGGCGCGACCGTCATTTTGACTGCCACCGATTTGCCTTCGGAAACAAAAACGACTGCCACCGATGCCGATGGTTTTTATTTTTTTGAAAAAAACCGCCCCGGTTATTATCGTTTGGAAGTCTCGTTTTTGGGTTTTGAAAAACAAATTTTCACTGAAATTTTGATGGCCGACGGGCGAAAAAAAATCGTCGACATCGCCCTGCAAAATGCGCCGGGCAATTTGGCGACCGTCACCGTGACCGCCCCGCTGCCCCGCCGACCGCTGCCGATTTCGGAAATCCAATTGCCGCTCGACCGGGTGCAACGTTTTCCGGTGACCTTTTTCGACCCGGCGCGGCTGGCTGCGGCCTTCCCCGGCGTCGTCGCCACGAACGACGGCACGAACGCGATGAGCGTGCGAGGGAACAGTCCCGCGACCGTCGGCTGGCGTTTGGAAGGTGTAGACATTGTTAACCCGAACCATTTGCCGAACGCAGGGCTTTTCAACGACCAACCGGGCGCGGCGAGCGGCGGTGTTTTGATGTTTTCTGCCCAAATGTTGGACAATTGTGCTTTGCTGACTGGCAATTTTCCGGCAGGTTATGGCAACGCGCTCGGCGGAATTATGGATATGTATTTGCGTCCGGGCAGTTCCGAAAACCATGAATTTACGGCGCAGGCCGGGCTGGTTGGCCTCGATTTGTCGGCAGGCGGGCCGCTGCGAAAAGGGAAATCGAAGGCCAGTTATTTGATGAATTACCGGTATTCGACGGTCGGTTTGCTCGGCAAATTGGGCGTGTCGTTCGGCGACGAACAGATTGATTTTCAAGATTTTAGTTTCAATTTTAACTTTCCCAGCAAGCGCGGCGGCGGCTGGAAAATTTTTGGAATGGCTGGCAGCAGCAACAATTTTTTTGCTGCAAAAACGGACTCCGCAGATTTTAAAACTGGGAAAGACAAATGGACGATTGATTTTTCGAGCAATACTTTTTTGGTCGGAATTTCGGGTGATTCGAGGTTGAATAAAAAGACAAGGTTCAAATCGTCGGTCATTTTTTCGAGCCAAAAAAACGATTGGACGGCGGCGACCATTTTTCCGCATCCGTTCGGTGCGCAGGTCGGGATTGAAAAAAACTACGGGCAGTTGGCCGCGACTTTTTCCATTAAACATTTGATAATGAATGGGATAGAGTTTTCGGCGGGGGTTCAACCAAATTTGCTTTTTGAATTACAATCAGAATTTGGGCCGGTTGGGATGATTTTGCAGCCGTGGATGCAAATTGATTGGAAAATGTTGGACGGCAGATTGGCTTTGCAAGCGGGTGTGCATCGTGTTTTGAATGTCTCGGAAGATGATTATTTGCCGGAATACCGCTTGGCCGGGACTTTTCAAATCAATGAAAATCAATCGATTACGGCTTCGACTGGCACGCAAAATTTTACGGATATTCAAAACCACATTTTCAGTTTTGGTTTTGGTGTGGCAAATGTCAATTTCATTAAATCCAACCAAACTGCTGTTCGCCACGAGTTGAAATTCAACCCAAAATGGACCTTAAAAAGTGAAATTTTTTATCAACAACTTTCTGGGGTTCATGCCAATTCGAGTGGGAATTATTGGGTTTTGAACCAACCAGAATTTAAAGATTTGAACAATCCCAGAACCGGCGAAGGCAAAAACTACGGCCTCGAAATCAGCCTCGACCGCTCGCTCGCCGCAGGTTTTTTCACCAATTTGAACACCACAATTTTTGATTCAAAATACCGCACTGCGCCCGGAAACGATTGGAAATCAACACGTTGGGATGTTGGCCACGTCCTAAATTTGTCGGCTGGAAAAGAATGGAGCCGTGAAAAAAGCACTGAAAAAATACGGACACTCGGCATTTCGGCAAGGGCAGTTTGGATGGGCGGCAGCCGCGAGCAACCTGTCGTCGCGTTCGTTCCAGAAAATGGGAACCCGGCAAATGAAGTTTATCCGGTTTACAATTTGTCGGCAGATTTTTCATTTCAAAATCCAGATTATTTCCGCCTCGATGCCCGTTTTTATTTAAAAAAGAACCTCGCCGGGCGGCGGAACAGCCTCGTGGCCCTCGAATTTCAGAATTTGACGAACCAAAAAAACGTGGCTTGGCATTTTTACAACACCGTCAGCCGGGAAATTGAGGTGAAATATCAGTTGGGTTTGATTCCGAATTTGAGTTGGCGAATTGAATTTTAGATAAAAAAAGTGCTGACACGAAACCCGCGTCAGCACTTTTTTATAATCCCAATATCAATTCCCACTATCTCAATATCGTCAAACTACCACTGTACAATTTCCCTTCTCCATCATCAAAATAATAGAAATAAACGCCGTCGGGCAACAACTTTTCATCCCAAGTTCCTGCCCAATTGTTCTGATAACCGAGCGTTTCGTAAACCCGATTTCCCCAACGATTGTAAATCACCAAATGGTTGTTTGGATAAAAAGACAAACCTTCTATCCAGAAAGTATCATTCATTTGGTCATCGTTCGGTGAAAAACCATTAAAAATAATGATTTCAGTACAAGGTTTTGAAATATAAACCCATGCCGTGTCGCATCCAATTGCATTGCAAATCAAATATTGCAAACTATCAGGTTCATAACTATTGCAATAATTAATGAAAGGTTGATATTGAATACAAGTATCGTTTGCGATTGCAATTCCATTTTTTGGCTGTGATAAAACCATCAGATTGATTAATTGACCATTCAAAGTATCATTTTTCAAGACTTTTATACGAATCGGGTCATTGTTTATCAAAGTGTCAAAATCAACGACCGCGACCGGCGGCAAAGGTTCTCTCAATTGCGGGACAACTGTAATCATCATTAAAATCGTATCGCACGAATTGTTTTGATAACAAATTATCATGCAAGCCGTGTCCGTTCCAGTTGCTGTCAAACCAGTATATTCGATACAGTCGCCGGGGTTTTCAAAGTTGAACGCTGCAAAAGTCCCGCCTAAATTTGCACAATTATTTACAGTTGAAATGACTTGCCCGTTTGCATTTATATCCATGCAAAGGCTGTCCGTTTGGCCAATTTCAATCGTATCTCGATAGACATAGTTATCTCCGGTTGTATCCACACATTCAACAGTTACTAAAATAGTGTCTGCACAAACTGGCTGTAATTTTTGGCTAAAAACAATTAGATGTTGGCCTAATCCAGATAACAAAATCCCTGTCCCGGATAGTCCCTGCGGATTTGTATCGCACACAAACCACGAAGCAGGCGCACCGTTATCTAAAATGTTGTATTCATCAGCCAAAGCAAACGGGAAAGCAAGACAAATTTCCGCTTCTTGACAATCCGGTGATTGAACTTTTAATGAATTTTCTGTAATAAAATTATTGCAAGGCAATGGTTCCAGCACTGTAACTCTTACTGTTAGATAATAACAACTATCCAAACCATAAGTGATTTTTATACAAAACGTATCCATCCCAATTGCAATTCCATCATAAATAATACAGTGCGTTATCGTGTCAAAAGTGAAATCAACGTGTGTGCCGTTTGCATTTTGACAAGTCAATTCTATGTTTGAAATATTGGCCGTTCCAATTCCCAAATCATCAAAACACAAAGTATCAGGCGTGGCATCCAAATAGATAATCTTATCAATTTCTTGATGATTTGATACAATTATATTGACCCAAAGTGTATCCGCACAATTGTTGTTTTCAAAAATAACGATGTGTTGGCCGGGCGTAAATTTCATTTGTGTGCCTTTCGGTTGCAGATTGGTATTGATTTCTAATTCAGCAACGCCCGCAGTGTTCAATTGAACAACCCGCATTTCACCATAATTATTTTTCCAAATCGCACCACACGAACGTATGGTCAAAGTGGTTTGATCGAGTGTCCAATTTGCGGGCGCATCCCAAACGTGCATGCTGTCCACCAACTGTTGTATGTTTTGGAAAGAATTTAACCGCAACGAATCGCCGTCAACCAACCAATAATCCAATTGATAAGGTCCAATTTGCCCAAAATCAGGCACTGTAAAATAAGTATAGACAAAACATGAATCGAAATTACAACCCGAATAGCCATTTGAATAAGACAAACTGTTATCCGTGATAGTGTAATTTGTTACTTGATTAAGTTTTAAATTTTCCACACAAACTTCCCCAAACTGTTCGCTCGGCGAAATTTCGACAGTGACTGAATCATTTAAAATCAATCCGCAATCCACTTTAACAGTGTCCGGCGGCGACACCGTGAAAATCAAAATCGTTGTGTCGCAAACTTGTGGGATAGAATTATCGCACAAAATAACGCAAGCCGTATCCATTCCAACATATTGACTATCAGGAAGATAGACAAAACAACTGTCTGAATTGAAAGTCAAAACACCATGATTTGGTTGGTCGCAAAAAGTCAAACCACCCGTCGCCGCGCCCGGCAAATCATTTGTCGGAAGACAAATCGTGTCGGTTGCCGTTTCAAATTTTACTGTAAAAAATAAAGTGTCAATTTTTGAACCGTCGTTATTTGACGTGTCTTGCGGGCTGACTGTAAATATTAAAATCGTTGTGTCGCAAACTTGTGGGATAGAATTATCACACAAAATCACGCAAGCCGTATCGAGTCCAACATATTGACTATCAGGAAGATAGACAAAACAACTGTCAGAATTAAAAGTCAAAACACCATGATTTGGTGGGTCGCAAAAAGTCAACCCGCCCGTCGCCGCGCCCGGCAAATCATTTGTCGGAAGACAAATCGTGTCGGTTGCCGTTTCAAATTTTACTGTAAAAAATAAGGTGTCAATTTTCGAACCGTCGTTATTTGACGTGTCTTGCGGGCTGACAGTAAATATTAAAATCGTTGTATCGCAAACTTGTGGGATAGAATTATCGCACAAAATCACACAAGCCGTATCGTTTCCAACAAATTGATTATCAGGAAGATAGGCAAAACAACTGTCTGAAATGAAAACCAAATTGCCATTGTTGGTTTGTCCACAAATTGTTAAATCAATTATTGTACCGGGCAAATCTGTTGTCGGTAGACAAGTCGTTGGCGTAGCAGTTTCAAAATTTGTGGTAAAAAATAAGGTGTCAATTTTAGAACCGTCGCTATTTGACGTGTCTTGCGGGTTGACTGTAAATATTAAAATCGTTGTATCGCAAACTTGTGGGATAGAATTATCACACAAAATCACACAAGCCGTATCGTTTCCAACAAATTGATTATCAGGAAGATAGGCAAAACAACTATCTGAAATGAAAACCAAATTGCCATTGTTGGTTTGTCCACAAATTGTAAAATCAATTATTGCACCGGGCAAATCTGTTGTCGGCAGACAAGTTGTGTTTGTTGCGGTTTCGTAATCTGTTGTAAAATACAGTGTGTCAATTTTAGAGCCGTCGTTATTTGACGTGTCTTGTGGGTTGACTGTGAAAATTAAAATTGTTGTATCACAAATTTGCGGCAGTGAATTATTACAAACATAAACACAAGCCGTGTCGCCGCCGATAAAATTTGTGTTGGGTGAATAAGACAAACAAGTTGGCGTATTGATAGTCAAATTGCCGTTTTCTGGAAAATTACAAATTTGGATTTGGCCGGGCGTGCCGGGAATTTCAGACAAATCTATACATACATTGGTTATAACAATATTTTGGTGTGTCGTGAAATGCAAAGTATCAATATCCGGCGCTGTCGGCGGCGGCGTGATTGTATCAGTAACTGTAATCAATAAAATTGTTGTATCGCACAAACCCGTGTTATCGCAAATAATTACACAAGCCGTATCCTTTCCAACAAAGTCTTGATTTGGAAAATAAGTAAAACAAGGCAAACCAACCGTCCCAAGCGTTCCGAAACTTGGAATTTGACAAAACCCTACGTCAACCGCCAATCCATTCAATTCGCTTTCATCCAAACAAATGCTGTTTATTGGCGTATTTTCTGTGGTTGTTAAAATAATAGTGTCTTTGGTAACAACATTTGGCGGGTTATCCGGTGCAACTGTTATTTTAACTATCGTTGTATCGCATACGCCAGTATTGTCGCACAAAACCAAACAGAAATAATCAGTGCCAGAAAAACCTGAATTTGGCGTATAATTTAAACAAAACTGGGTAAAATTGGAAAGTGTTCCGTTTTGCGGATTTCCACAAACAATAACAGAACCCGGCAAGCCTGTCAATTGGTCATCGTTTACACAAATGTTATTGACAGTTGTATTGAAATTTGTATTGAAATACAAAGTATCCACAGTCGGCGGGGTCACGTCGGGGAAAACTTCAATGAAAACATAAGTCGTATCACACAAGCCTGTATTATCGCAAAGCAATACAATCCCGTATTCATTTCCTGTAAAATTGGCATCCGGTTCGTATTTAAAACAAGGAGAATTTCCTATCGAAGATATAAAACCGTTCAACGGCATTTGCAAAACAGTAATACCCACGATATTTCCCGGCAATTCTGAATCATCCAAACAAGTCGAGCCGATTGGCGTATTTGCCAAAGTTTGCAGGTAAATTGTATCCAAAGTTAAATCATGGTTGTCCGGCGTTGAATCATTTGGCGTAACCATAATTATGATAATCGTTGTATCGCACAAACCTGATGTGTCGCACAAATACAAACAGGCTTTATCCAATCCAATAAAATCAGTTTGAGGGACAAAATTTACACAAGTTGAGCCAAAAGGTAAGAAATTTCCGTGTTGCGCTTGTTCACAAATTTGAACCGTGGCTATCGGTGCATTGCCCAATTCATCGGTCGGCAAACACAAACTTGTATAAGGCGTATTGACTGGCGTGGAAATAAAAATCGTATCCCGGTTTGGCATTTGGCCGTTCGTGTCAGGCGTTTCTATCATTATTATAAAGATAGACGTATCGCAAATACCTTGATTGTCGCACACATAAGCACAAACTTCATCAACACCGATATAATTTGTATTGGGAATGTAATCAAAACAAGGAATTCCACTATTAAAAAATATACCGTGCGTCGGCGAATTACAATAACCGATACCGACAACATTTCCCAATAACTCGTTGGTTGGCAAGCAAATATCAAAAATGGGCGTGTTAATTTCTGTTGTCAAATAAAAGGTATCTCGGATAGTCGGAACGGGCGGCGATGTTGACGAAACTGTAATTGAAAACATAGTCGTATCGCAAATCCCATATTGGTCGCAAAGCACCGCGCACATAATATCTTGTCCAACAAAAGTTGGGTTTGGAATATAAGTAAAGCAACTATCTTGAATAACTTGCCCAACAGAACCATTTTGCGGAACGCCACAAAAATTCAATGAAATAATATCCCCAAATAATTCATTTGCCGAAAGGCAAATATCCGTTATCGCTTGTCCTTGATTGGTGTTTAAATTTACTGTTGAAATTATAGGCCGATGAATAACATGAACATCCACTGTATCCGCACACCATTGAACAGTGTCTATTAAAATCAATTGATGCAAGCCAAGTTGTCCGCCCGGAACAGGCAATTTTGTCTCCGCGCCACCACTGCAAGCACTCGCCAAACCATTGACCAAACTGCCATCCACAAAAGCATAATAATTGAATAAATTGGCGTAAGGTATTGGTACACAGAAAGTTGGGTCGTCATCAAAAGCAATATATGGTTCAACCGGAACAAGGTCGTCGCAAGGATTTATAAAAATAATACAAACCGAATCCGAACAACAAGTCGTTGGGTCATAAGCCGTTACGGTTACTTTTTGGTCAAAAGGATTGACATAAATTTCAGTGCCGTAAGCAAATCCATTGTAATTGGGTTTAACAACATAAGGCGTCCAATCCGGCAAATGCATGATATTCAATTGACCATAAAAATGTTGGTCATATAAATCACCGCCAATAATAGTGCTTGTATTATCATCCAAAAACCAAAAACCCGCCGGATCCCAAATATTCATGCTGTCCACCAAATCATATAAATCATTGAAAACAACATTGTGAAATGTCATTTGATTGCAAGTCCAACTGTTCAATTTAAATGGCCCATCAAAACCATTTCCCGGCAAAAATGAAAAGGCATAATAAACAACCGTATCAAAATCGCAAGGATGAAATGGGCCAGTATAAGGCACATTATTTACAAAAATCGGATAGTCATTGATATAAAGATAAGGAATTCCAATACAAATTGCTTCCACACCACCTGGTTCGTAAACAACTTCTTCATCAAAAATTTCCCCACATTGACAAGCATCTTGGACAATAACAGTTGTTGTTTTGGTTGAGCCAAGACCATCTGTCAACGTTATAAAATACAATCCAGATTCCACATTTTCTATCTGAAATACGCCATTTCCTATCGCTGTTAAATTTCCTTGATTTGGGCTCCAAATGAAAGTATAATTACCATCACCGCCAGCCGCAGTTAAAATAATAACACCGCGTCCAAAACAACAAGAAGTATCTGGCAACGATGAAACCAACAATGTTAAGTTATTGACGATAGACAAATCAACAACCGCAGATTGAACATTGGAACATCCATTATTATCAACAACAGTCACCGAATAATTTCCAGCAGACAAATGATTGATAGAATAAACCGGAAAAGCCACGTTCGGCTGCGACCCGGATTCCTGCCCAGCCCACGAAATTTGAAAAGGCGCAGCCCCGCCAAAAATCGAAACACTGATTTTTCCTTCGCCCGGATTCAAAGTTGATTCTGGAATCGTGGTCAAAGTCATTGAAATCGCCGCGCCACCATCGGCAACATTTCCAAAAGCCTCAATCGTGCAATTGTTTTGCGCGTCCGTGATGGTCACCAAATAATTTCCAGCCGCCAAACCAGTTGCCGACGAGGTCGTGGAGACGTTCGGCAACCAATTAAATGAATAATTTCCACTGCCGCCTGACACCAAAATTGACACGCTGCCATTCGTCAAACCGCAACTAGTCGGCTGCGTCGAAGCCGAAGCGGCGAGCGAATTTGAAACCGAAATCGTCAATTGGTCAACCCGTGCACAGCCCGCCGTGTCCTGCGCCGTGACCGTGTAAGTTATTGATTGTGAAATAGTTGCAGTTGGATTTGGCACGTTCGGGTCGTCCAAACCTGTGGCTGGCGACCACGAATAATTTGAAAAACCAGCGTGCGTCGCGTCCAATTGAACCGTCGAATTTGGGCAAGTCGAAACGTCCGCACCCGCAAAATCATCGGTCTGCCCAACGTTCAAATCAAAGAATTTTTCGCCGCCGTCCGAGGTCAAAACTTCTGCATCGCAGGTCAGCGAACCGTTCGGGCAGGTGTAATTTATCGCCCGAACCGTCGAAACCGCCGCTTCCAAATCCGCATTGCAATTCAACGCGGGCGTTGCCACATCAAAACGCAAACTTGCCGTTTCGTCGAGCAACAATCCGTTTGGCAAAGGCCAGGACAAAACCGAAATGCCAGCCACTATTTCAATATTTGGGTCGCCCGGAACCCATGAATTTGGCAGCACCGCAACCGACGTACCGGGTTGATACACAATGTTTTGCGGCAATTTTATCTGAATTTTATCTTGCGAATCGCTCGCGTTCGACGTGGTATTTTTTGCAAAAATTTCCAAAGTCGAAGTCCCGTTCGCGGCCAACAAAGTGCCCGAACCAAAACCCACTTCAAAACGCGCCGTGCCGACGGCTTCCAATCCTTGAAATTGAATCGGAAAACTTTCGCCCGACTCCGAATTGGTCGGCAAACCGCAGGCCTTTTTGCCCGCAAAAGCGTAAAAAGTTTGCTGGCCACCCACAAATTCGCAGCCCGTCGTGAATTTGTACCTGATTTTAAATTCGTTCGCACCGCCCGGCGCAAGCGGGTCAAAACCGGGCAAGCCGTTGGTTTTCAACGTGTTATTCAACAAATCAAAATTGGGATATTGAAAATGCTGGCCGCGCGGACTGACTCCGGTGAATGTCGGGTCGCCCAGCGCAGGTTGAAAAGCGGAGTCCGACGGCCACGCGATTTCGGTCGCGCCGAGCACCAAATTCGCGCCCGAAAACGGAATCGTAAAATTCGTGGCGATGTCAAAAGCAGGCCCCTGCCCCGTATTTCTCACCAAAACATCCAAACTCACCGTGTCGCAGAGGCTCGGAAAATTTTGCGGTTGATTGATAATCGTCGCGTCCACCATCGGGTCGAGCGCGGTCACGGTCAAACTCAACGTGTCAAAAACGCAAGGTTCGTAGTCGTCCGGCGTCCAATTTTGGATGGCATTTTGGTAGCAATTCCAGCCCATCGAAAGTTGGACGGGGAACGAGCCGCACTGTTTCAACACCGCGGCGACCGCAATCGTATTGCAAATTTGGCTTGCAGAATTGTTGTTGGCCTGCCGCAAAACGCCCGGCGTGAACGCAAAAAATTTCCCATTTCCGTAACTCGTCACTGGCAAAAAAATCGGGTTCGCCGGGTTGTCCAAAACATAGAAACCAATGATTCTCAATTGGTTAGTATCGCAAGCGGCGGCCAGCCAAGTCTGGTTCGCATCTGCTTTTGTTGAAATATTGCACTGCTTGATTTGCCAAAAAGCGGTGTCGTTTGTCAACAAAAGATTGGGGTTCGTGATGGGTTCAAAACTCAAAATCGGCGGGTCGGAATAGGTCAATTTTTGCACCCGATTTTCCGTGCGTTTGTCTGCGCACGAGCCGTCGCCGAAGTTTTTTGCAAAATATCTATCCGTGTAATACATCGTCGGGTTCATCTGAAATTGGTTGTTGCCCAACGCGCTGCCCGACAAACTTTCGCAGCCGGGAGTCAGTGAAACCCGTAAATTGAAGGAATAAGAAGTCACCGCGTTGTACGATGGCACGCGAACCAACGTGTCAAAACGGGCGACAAAATGGCCTTTGTCAGCGTGCGAAAAACCTTGAATTGGGAAAAAATTATTGCCAAATTTCGGGTGGCCGGGAATCGAAACTTCGACTTTCAAATTTTCAAAAACATCCAAAAAAGTGGTGTCGTAATCCAAAACCAACGAGTCCACGCGCACTGCCGGGTAAAACTCGCCGCCCGTGTAAACAGCCGAAAAACCAACGTTTTTTGTAACCAAACGATAAGAAAAAGGTGTGTTGGAACATCCTTTTGGAAATTCCGAACTGCCCGGCGTGGCAAAAACGGTGGGTATTTTTGCGACCGAAAAGTTCTTTCCAAAGTCGTCGCAGGCATATTCCGTGCTGTCAAAAATGGCATATCCGAACGCCCTGAAATTTGGGATTTTCCTAAAATTATCAATCATCGGTCCCGTCGGATTGACCAAAAACCAGCCGTAAAATTTGACGGAATCGCCCGGTTGCAAGGTCAGGCCGAGGTCGGCGAGGCAGCGGTCAAATTTGAACCGCAAAGTTTTCGTCGTGTCGTCTCGAATTACAGAAAAATCAGAACTGTCCACGACGCAACTGAAATTTTGCGCGCCTTTTTTGAAACGAACGAGGCCACGTTTGAAAAGAAAAATCTCGTTCGTGTCTTTCATAAATTCCACGTTGTCGTACGAAATTACGACGCCGAGCGAGTCGGAAATCGGCGTTCCGCCGACGACATTGCAGACCGTCATTTTTACGGTGTCGCAAAAAATGGCGACGTGTTTGTTGGCCAAAGCCGGGTTCATCGGAGTCGTGTAACCCGCGTTCGCAAAACCAAAAGTGGTTCTTTCTGCATCAAAACTGGTCGTTTGCAAGCCTTTTGGGCATAAAACATTGTTCGCGCACGGCGGAGCGGTCGGGTGAAATTGCGGTCCGCCGAGCACCGTGCAATACCAGCCATGTCGGCAATCGCAGGACGGGCAGGAAAAAAACACGCCAAACGGAATCAAAATCCGACCCTGCGGCAACGAGCAATCGGGCACCAGCGACACCCGAAAATCATATTTTCCATTGATAAATGCACTCGTCGCGTCGAACTCCAAAAACAAGGTGTCATTATTAATATGATTGGAAAGCATCGGCACGCCCGTCGTCGAATTATTTTTAAACAAAAAACAGTTCGGCAAATCCACGGTCACTCCGGGCGGCAATTTTGCCCAAGCCACGAGCCGTTCCGAGCCACCGCAGTCTTTTTCAAACGTCCGGACGCCCCGCGTTTCGATGTGCTGAATCATGAAAGATTTGCCGGGATAGGCATCCGGGTCAATGCAATTCAAGGCTTCTTCGTTTGTGTTTTGCAGGCCGCCGAAGTTCGGGAGCGTTTTCGTCACGCGGATTTTGCAAGGGTCGGTGTATTTGATGTAAGCATTAAAAGCATAATTAAACTCGTTCAAACACAAAGAATCCTTGCCAACCATATCGGCAGAATCGCAATTGAAAGTATAATCAAATTCTAGGTCGAACGTGCCGCCCGTTTTCAAATCATCAAAAAAACCATCGCCGTCGGCATCTTCGAGGCCGCCCGCACCGTCCGGGTCGGTCGAAAAAAGCGGGTTATTATTTAAAACAATCGTCGTTGCGACGGGTGAAATATTGACTCCGGCCACCGACATCGAAGTGATTTTCAAATGTGTCGTCTCCAAAGTTATGCCCACGCCGATGCCCGCTTGCACCTCCACATCGTTCATCGTCGCAAAACCGGGGTCAATTTCAGAGCCGTTGTTTTGATAATGGACGACTGTTTTTCCGGGTTTGCAATAGCCTACTTTCACGTTTTCGGCAGCCGTCGGATTGTTTATCAAAACTGCGTTCGGCGCGCCGTCGCCTTTCCGAACGAAGCCGTTCACGACAGCCGAGTTGCACACTGCGCCCTTGCATCCCCAACCTGCGGAATGGCTCGAAAGGTTTGATTTTGAACAGTTTACAAAACAAATATCTTCTCGGATGACGATTCTTTCGTCGGGGTCGAGGAACGGATTTCCGTTGCCTGGGCCGTTGCCTTTCAAGGCTGTCAACAGAATTTGAGAGCCGATAAATGCACGAATTGTGGTATCCAAAGTTGTCCCGGTTTTGGTAAACGGCACTGAAATTCCGTTGACAAAAAGTGCTTTCAGCGAAACGCCCGCGCCCAATTTGTCGGTATAAATCACCGAATCCACAAAACCTTCGAGCGCGGAATTGGCCACCGTCAAATTTCTGGAATAACAATCGCCGACGCGGGCGGGCGGCGGGTCATTTTGGTCGAACGACATCGTGAGGTTGGGGACTTTGAAAGCCGTGCGGTATTCGTCGGTCGCGTCGGTTTCGGCGAGTCCAATTTGGCTGCCCAAATCATAACTGAACGTCCAAGTATCAAAAACCAGCGCGTCGTTGTTGGCCGCGATGCTGTCCACATAATTGCAGTCGGCATTTATCCAAAAAGCAATGTTGACAAAGGAAGTGCCGTTCGGTGCGAGGGTCGGCAAGGTGAAAACGGGCTTGTTTTTGTTTGAATTATTGGCCAAAACCACGCCCGGCGAGGTCTGCGGCGCGAAAATCGAAAGCAATTCCACACCTTTGAAAAGTTGCAAAACCGCAGAAATATTGCTGCGCGGCGCACCGGAAAGCCCCTCGGTTTTCACCCGGACGACCACCAAATCGGGGTCACCGCAGATGTTCAAAAAATCAGGCGAGGAAGACGAATTGAGGTATTCGGCCTTCAAATTGTTTTGCGAAAGCAATGAAACAGAAGCGTTTGTCAACAGACAGAACAAGAGGAGAAGTTTTTTCATAAGAAAAATTTGCTCGGAAAAAGCAGCCGTCGCGGGCGAAAACTGCCGGTTTTTGAAAACAAAAAATATTCGGGGAAGACAAAAAGGAAAGCGATTACCGGCAAAAAGTCACGGTTGGAAAGGAAAAAAACCAGTGCGGGGCGCGTGAAAAGCACTTTTTCCAACAGCAAAAAGCCCATTTCGCCGACCACTTTTGAAAGCGGTGCCGGAGGCAAAATGTGCATTGAGTTAATTGATAATCAGCGGATTTTCAATGGGTTATTCCGAAAGTCAATTGATGGATTTACAAAAATTGTACCGGAAAACCCGTGCCGGAG
>JANNMS010000025.1:0-35993 GCA_031398055.1 Saprospirales bacterium
ACCGGGCTGGGCAAAAACAGGAGATAAAAATAATAATAGAATATATACAAAGAATTGCTTTTTCATAATAAAGAAAAAGGCATTTTGGCAGCAAACTGCCAAAATGCCCCGCTAAGAATTGGTGAAATTAGTGGTTGATTACAAGTTTTTCAGAAAATGAAGGCATGCCCTCACCTCGGATGCGAATAAAATATAACCCGATGGGTATATTTTTGATTGAAGTATTATGGGTTCTCAGTCCATCGGCAAGTCGTTTTGATAAAACAACCCTTCCAGAAAAGTCTATTATCTCAAATACAGCATCTTTATATTTTTCAGTTAAAACAATTGTAATCGTTTCATTGGCCGGATTGGGGAAGATACGAGTTACCTCATCAAGTGTCAATTTTTTTGAATCCAATACAACCTCGGGTTTCTCACCAAAATTTTCCGCTTGACATTCAGACAAAATCTGTTGCCCATTGCGCCAGAAGATATTTTTTGCCAAAAATCCTGCTTCATTGCAGCGGGTGGCAATTTCAGCGATGCTGTCCAAAACCGCACCGGGCATCTTGTTCAGTTCTCCCCCATTTTGAAGGTGGGGGCGAATGTTTGCGTATACAAAGAGTAATTGATTAAAGTCCGCCAATCGTTCGCCCGAAAGGTCGTAACGACTTGGAATCAAAGCAACGAGGTCGTAAAATGCCTGATAACTTCCAGTGAAAAAATGATGCCTTGCCAAGCGGAGGTCTGCCGGATAAGATTCCATATTTGCCAACCAAACCGTCAGTGAATCAACAAAAAAATTGGTCGTATCCAAAGCCAGGGTCATCAAAATCTTATGTCCGTCCCTGTCCATTTCCAATCGAAGCTTATTGATTGATTGTGCTTCCGATGATTTTTGAACGGGATCAGTTAGAAGAGGAAATGCAGCAACCTTTGTCGTCCATTGTTCCCGGTTGTCAAAAAAACGATCCTTCCATTCCTGAACTTTTATTGTTTCAAGGCAAGGCGGAGGACAAGGATCAATCTCTTCGCAACGAGGATTTGAATTAGGGGTGAACATTTCATTTACATCAGGCTGGTCACCGGGGTCTTGTTCGGCTGGCGTATCAATATAAAAATAGTCAATCAAGGCTCCCTGATTGCGAATTGTTTGCACTAATCCTCCAAATGTATTACCGGCTGCTATTGAGAGTGCTCCGTTTCTGTCTCCTTGTTCTTTTCTTATCAAACCGCCCTTTATCAAAAAATCAGACTCCCCAATAGTATTAAATTCATCCTCGTTACATTGGTATTGGAGTCCCCTAAAAATCTCTCCATCATCACTGGTAAAGCCATTTGTCCCAAAAGCCACATTGGAATATGTCAAGCCGGAGTAGTTGTTTTTGAAAATCTCATTGTTCTGATCCAAAATGCTCCAAACCTCTGTCCCATGTCTGCCTTTACCATCCTCAGTCCAATTTCCTTCAAAAGTATTTCCGGTTATTTCAAACCCGACGGCGGCGGCTTCTAATTTTATACCCACTGCCGTTTCTGTACCTCCGCACATTTCAGGGAGGTTTACTTCAAAAGTAGCACCTGTGATGGTGAATTTATCGGATAGGGTTGAATAAACTCCTGTGTAACAATCCTTGAATAGAGATGTACTTATACTAAATGCCCCAATATTTTCATTTACTTGGCTTGCCTGAATACCATAGTCCAAATTTTCAAAAATCCCGCCCGAAACGATAAAACCCGCATCTAAACTTATAATCCCCTTGACCCTGCTATCTCTGCCGGAACACATTGTTCTGAAATCTTGAAACCTTGTTGCGCTGGTAATTCTTAAACCATATATGCCATTCATATCTAGGTTAACGACTTTTTGGCTGCCGCCCCTGAATTCATTTGTAGTCGAAAATTTACCTGAAGCTATAGAACTTTTGTTTGGAAGTGTCTGGATTCCATTTTTCCAAGTATAAGGTGAGAATTTTATACTGGTAATATTGTTACGGAGTATTCCTCCTGCAATGTAAACCACACCACCGCCACCAGCAGCAGCCGGTACTCCATTGGCATCCAAACCATTCACATTGATACCACAAACAGCATGCTCTACAATACCTGTTCCTTTTACTGTTACTTGGCCTTGCATGTTCGAACCTTGCGAAGAACCTCCATCTCCTTCTACAATTATGCCTTGCCACATTTTGTTGCAAGCACCTGTAATGACAGACTGGACAGTTAATGTCCCCCCTCTTTTAACATAAATGTAGGAACCGGGCGGCATGTTTACTTGCGATTGCACCGTCCAAGTTTGTCCACTTGGTACAATTATGTTTCCGGTCGGGTTTTGTGGTACTGTCATGCCATTTTGGTAAGTTAATGTCCCTTGAGCATCCTGTAAAAGTGGTGCTTCGAACAAATACGCCTGCATCCTTTTTCCTTGTTCAGGGGTGAACTGGTCTCTACATGTTCCAGGATTTACATAACTCATATAGTTTCTGGTTGTTTGAACTGTAACATTGGTGGGAACCGGGAGGCAATTACCTATGGTGTTAATCGAACCGGACTCGGGATTTATCTCAGTGTCAGCAACAAAATCTCCGCAACAATAGCCAGCAGGAAGTCCTGCACAATCACAAACGTCTCCACCTGCTGGAAAGCAACCACTAGGTTTTTGCTCACATCCGGGCTCACCAACCCCTGTAAACGTATGAGATAAGCCCAAACAATGCCCTATTTCATGAACAAGGATTTGGGATTGAGTTGCTGGTATCCCATTTTCGTCCTTTCCAAGTACATGACAATAATTGCTAGGAACACTATACGCAAAACCCAACCCTCCGGCTAAATCATTGGGGAAAATGTAAATGTCAATTGCATCTTCATGAACTGCACTGGGCAAGGCTGCCCTTAGATTTGTTGCGTTCGCACCGCCATCATAAGTGAAAATTTGAGCGGTCTCAGTATTGCAATGTCCACCTCCGTTGAAAAAAAATATATTGAATTGATTATAGACTTGATTCAAATTGGCAATTGCCAATCCTGCCCGGGTGTTTGCTTCTTGCTGGGTGATCCATGGGGTAGTAGGCGAAGAATTAATAATGAAGTTGAACTGTAGCTTCACATGAAATGGACCCGGATGGGGAATGTTGTAGGGTCCAAAAATTTGGTAGGTAGGCAATTGTGTAAATGCTTGTTGTGGCAGCCCAATACAAAATGCCAAAAAGTAAAAAATTAAAATTGCTGAGAATGAAAAATTTTTCATGAATTGAAAATGTTAAGTTAGGAAATGTCTTTAGAACAAGGTGTAATATAGTAATGTGTTTTTGGACAAGTCAAGATGTCAACACAAAATTTTTAAATTATCTCCAAAAAAACGTTTCGCTGGCGTATGACCAATGTCGTTAAGTTAGTGAGAAAAGATTGTTGCAAAATCTTGATTTCGATTTGCATCAATTAAGAAAAATGGCGCGATTTAAGAAAGAATGCTATTAAGGTTCCTATTTGACAACAATCTTTTTTCACTAACTTAACGACATTGGGCGCAAGGCAATGGTCTTGTGGCATTCCTCTTTGGGCTTTGCCCAATAAACCGGAACCTGGGTGCAAAATCGCCAATTAAGCCCCAAATCAAAAAATATCTGCTTGCGCCGAGATGTTCCTTACTATATTTATTTGATTGCATATTGATTCGACTCTGAGAGTCCAAAAAAGTAAAAAAACGATCCATTGCGGGCGAAGGGGTGCCGACGTTTATGCCGCCGATTATTGCGGCTATTTGAGGATATTTCCTTTCGGTTAATGAAACTTGAAATCACCCCCCCCACCATGTCATTCCGTAGGAATCTGCCCAAAATTCCCCACATTTTTTTTAAAAATCCTACAAATTCTTGGGCAGATTCCTACGGAATGACATTGTGGGGAGTTTTTGAGAGTTGTTGTTTTTTAAACTTTTAAAAATCCAAAAGGAATAAATAGGTAGGTTCACAAATTTTTGAACACAAAGTCTGTCAGTTTTCGAAACAAATGCAGCGTCGCATTATCCCCATAAATCCCATGATTTCGGTTCGGATAATAATACGTCTCGAACTGTTTGTTCGCCGAAATCAGCGCGTTCGTCATTTCGACGGCCTGTTGCCAATGCACGTTGTCGTCCGCCTGACCGTGGCAAAGCAAGTATTTTCCCTGCAACCTACCTGCAAAATTTACCGGCGAATTTTGTTCATAACCCGTTGAATTCGTGGCACTTGTGTGCATGTACCGTTCGGTGTATGCTGAGTCGTACCATTTCCAATTGACCACCGGCGCGACGGCCATCGCCATTTTAAAAACCGTATTTCCCTTCAAAATGCACGACGTGCTGAGGTAGCCGCCGAACGACCAACCCCAAATTCCGATGCGTTGGCCGTCCACAAAATCGAGGGTCGCGAGGTATTTCGCGGCAGCGATTTGGTCTTCGGTTTCGAGTTTTCCGAGTTGAAGTTGGGTCATTTTTTTGAACGCCGCGCCGCGCCCGCCCGTGCCCCGGTTGTCCAAACTGACGACGATAATCCCATTTTTCACCAACATCTGATGCCACGAACCCATGAAGCCATCATATTGATTCTGAACGGTTTGCGAGCCAGGGCCACCGTAATTGTCAAACAAAACCGGGTACTTTTTTCCGGTCGCCATGTTTTTCGGTTTCAAAATCCAACCATTCAATTCCGTGCCGTCGGTCGTTTTAAAACTCCAAAAAGTCTTTTCTGCAAACTCAAATTCGGTGCGCAGTTTTTCGATGCGGTCGTTTTTTACCAAATTTCGAACGACTTCGTTGGTTGAAGTTTTTACCAAATTGACGATCGGCGGCGTGTTCGCATCCGATTTTTTCAAAGAAAAATATTCGAACGTCGGGCAAAAATCCGTGTCGTTCGTGCCCGCGCCGGGCGTCAATAATTTTGCCGGACGGTCGTCCAAAAATCCCTGCCAAATTTGTCTGTCCATCGGCGTCGGCGTGGCGGTTTGGTAAAAAAACGAGCCCGATTTTTCGTCCAAACCATAAAAATTGGTCACATCGAAATTGCCGGAAGTCAAAGTTTTGGCCAGTTTTCCAGCCGAATCGTACAAATAAACGTGGTTGAAACCGCTCGATTCGCTCGTCCAAACGAACTGTTTTCCATCTTGTAAAAAATGAAAATTGTCGTGGATTTCAACATAGGCCGGGTCGTTTTCGGAAAGCAAAATTTTTGCGCCCGCGCCGTCTTTTTTTCCATCGTTTTCCCCAATTTTTGGGTCAATCAAAACCAAGTCCAATTGGTTTTGCAAACGATTTAAACGGTTGACAATCAATTCGTTGGCAGGTGTCCAGTTCAACCGGACGAGGTAATCGTCGGGCGCGTTTTTGATTTTTGGAGAAATAGTTTGCCCGGTTTCGAGGTCAAAATAATGAACGGAAACGTCGGAATTTGCTTCGCCAACTTTCGGGTATTTGAATCCGGTGTGTTCTGGATAAACCCCACCTTTGTACCAAGTCAACGGAAAACTGCGGACTTTACTTTCATCAAATTTTAAAAAAGCGATTTTTTTGCTGTCCGGTGACCAGACCGTTGCGACCATCCCCTCTCCCGCGACCGGGCTGAATTCTTCTTCGTAAACCCAGTCCGGCAGGCCGTTGATGACCTTGTTTTTCATGCCATCGGTTGTGATTTTTGTTTGCTTTCCAGAGGCTAAATCTTTGAAAAACAGGTTGTTGTCAGCCACGAATGCCACTTTCCCACCGTCCGGCGAAAGCGAGACGAATTGCTGTTTTCCTTCCAAAAAAACGAGCGTGGATTGGCGGGTTTTCAGGTCAAAAACCAGGTATTTTGCCAAAACGGAGTGCCGGTAAATTTGCTCTGTCTCCGAACGCAGCACGATTTTCGACTCGTCGTCGCTGAAAAAATAGTCGTCAAATTCCATTTTTGGCAGCGAAATCACCGAATCCATTTCCGGTTTCAAGATGCTGCCGATGTGCAAACCGTCTTTTTCCAATTTTGAAAAATGGACGCCATCTTTCAAATACCGAAAGCCACTGCCGGACTGCGGGTAAAATTTGTAAAAGACAAAACAGTCTTCCAGCGTGATGTTTTTTTGGGAAAAAAGCGGCAAGGCCAGCAGCAAAAACGTTGAGAAAACGATGATTTTTTTCATTGAAATAATTGGTCAAAATGATTTTGGAAAAATTGGAACGAGGCCGAAATTTCACCCCAAAAAACGAAATGCCCGGCAGGTTTTTCACTTCCTGCCGGGCATTTTTATATTTATGGAAACCGAAATCAGGTTGTTCGACCTTTTTTGCCCATTTTAAGTTTGACCTGCCGGACAAATTCAATGGTCACGCCCGCCACATCAGCAATAATTGATTCCTCGAAACCTTTTGCCAACATATTTTTGACGGTTGTTTCGGCGTGCATCAAAGCACCTTTTTCAAGGCCTTTTTCGATGCCTTTTTCGATGCCTTTTTCAAAGCCAATTTCGACACCAATTTGGACGCCTTCAACATAAACCGGGTCTTTTTCCATATCGTAAGTGTACATATCTCTTGACAATTTAAAGGTTTGAGCGTGCAAGTTACGCAACTGCGAAATAACTTTCAACTGGTTCAGAAAACGCAAAGTCTCGGTCGTTTTGCCTTTCAAAACCAGCAATCGTTGCAAAATCAATCGGATAACCTCCTCCGCCGTGCGATCGCCAAAATTGGCCAGCACAGCAAAAATGACCTCTTCCGCAAATTCAGATTCCAAAAAATCTTCGCACGGAATTTCCGAAAGCAGGTGGACTTTGTACGAAAAATAAGCCCACGGCATCGTCAATTCCGATTGATATTTTGGTTTCCCGTCGCCGATGTAAATCAAAAATTGGCGCACGGGCAATTTCCATTTCCGCGTCGCAATGCCAAATTGCTCAACCATGCGATAAATCTGCGTTTTTGAAAACCGCGTTTCCACCTCAAAAATGACGATTTCGCCCTGCGGATATTCGTCGGTGAAAATTTTTGCAATGAAATCCGGCTCGCGTTCGAGCGTCGTTTGGATTTTCGTGCCTTGCAAAAACTCCACTTTTCGGGCGCGGATTCCCGCAAAACGCAACATCATCGTTTCAAAAATCGGACTGTAACATTCTTTTACGACTTTATCGTACCAGTTGGCTTCCCGTTTTTTGAGGTTGGTTGGTTTCTTTTTCATAGTAAATTTTGGGTAAAATGGAGGGCGAAATTTATTTCGCCTTTGCAAAAACCAGCACGCGGGCGAAATAAATTTCGCCCTCCATTCCTATTTTTTCAAAATCTTTCGACTAAAACTTCCCGCATCTATCTGAAAATGAATGAAATACGCCCCACTCGGCAGATTTTTCAAATCCATCGAACGCCGTATTTTTTGACCTGAAAAATGCTGGGTCAAAACCGTTTTATCGCCCGCATCGGCCACTCGGATTTCAACTTCTTCGTTGCGTAAAAAATCAATTTCCACAAAAATTTCCCCAGCGGTCGGGTTTGGCGAAAGCCGAAAATGTCGAACGTTCGGCGGCAAAACCGTCCCCGAAACTTCCACAAAAACGGTCGGCGAAATGCCCACACATTTCCCATTGTTCACCGCCAGCCAATAATTTCCGGTTTCCTGCGCCACCCAACTTGCCGTCGTCGCGCCCGGAATCGGCACATCGTTCAAATGCCATTGAAAAAATTGGCCGTTTTCCAAAGTAAAAAGCGAGTCACCGACGACCAAAATTTCCGGGTCAGGAACCGAATTGACGACGACCGTCGCGGCAGCCGACGGCGCGGAATTACATTGTAAACCTGTGAAAATAACTTGATAATTTCCGGGCATCGAAGCAACCAGATTTTGCCCAGTTTGACCCGCAATCAATTGATTATCAAGCATCCAAGCATATCCAAAACCTGCCGGAGCGGCAGGCGAAAAAAGTTGAACGCTGTCGCCTGCGCAAATTTCAAAACTGCCGGAAAACACGGGTGCGGTGGGCGATTGATTTGAAATTTGAAAAGTGTCGCGGCGCACGCAGCCATTCGCGTGGGTTGCGGAAACGATGTAATTTCCAGCGGCGAGGTCACTGAGCGAAGCCGAAGTGCTGCCGTTGCTCCACGAAATCGAGACGTTTCCGCCACTCGGATTTTCGATGTTCAAATTGATGGAACCGTTCAAATCGCCCGCGCAAATTTCGTTCACGATGATTCCAGAAATTTTGAAATTGGAACATAACTCGCTGATTTTCATAATTTTACCAGAGCCGTGCATGGCCACGTAAAGTTCTCCGTCGCGGTCTTCGCCGAAAGTTGAGAACTCGCCGTCTGCCCAATTTTCGAGTTGTTTTCCGGCAAAAGTGCCATCCGCGTTTCTTTTGACTTGCCAAATTCTGCCCGAACAATAGTCTGCAAAAATATACAACCCAAATATTTCTGGATATTTTGAGCCGCGATACACAAAACCACCCGTCACCGAGCAACCGATGCTCGGATTGGCATATTCAAAAACGGGTTTTTCGTAATTTGAAGCGGCGAGGCAGCCTGATGTGTTGTAAGTTGGGGTGCCTTCGTAGCACCGCCAGCCGAAATTTTGGCCGCCGACACCGGCAGGCGCAAAGTCGATTTCCTCGCGGGCATTTTGACCGACGTCGCCAATCCAGAGGTCGCCGGTCAATTTATCGAAAGAAAAACGCCACGGATTTCGCAGGCCTGTCGCCCAAATTTCAGGAAAATACGCCGGGTCGGAAACGAACGGATTGTCCGCCGGAACGGAATACGGCAGGGCTTTGTCCACATCAATCCTCAAAATTTTACCCAAAAAAGTGTTCTTTTTTTGCCCATTTCCCTGCGGGTCGCCGCCAGAACCGCCGTCGCCGAGACCAATATATAGGTAGTCGTCGTAGCCAAATTTCATGCAGCCGCCATTGTGGTTATTGAACGGTTGCGTTTGAAAAAGCATTTTCAATTCACTGTTCGGGTCGGCTTTGTTGGCATCTGTGGAGTCCCGCAAAAAGCGCGAAACTTGCGTATGTCCACTATTATCAGTGTAATAAACATAGAAAAAACCATTCAATTTGTAGTTTGGGTGAAAAGCCAAACCGAGCAAACCACGTTCGTTGGCCGTCGAATTGACCCGCGGGTCAATGTCCAAAAACGGGCCGGGCAAGCGCGCGCCGAGGCTGTCGAGCACCCAGATTTTTCCATTTTGTTCGACAATGAAAAGTCGGGAGTCGCCAGCGTGTGCGATGTCCAAGGGTTTTGAAAAACCGGTGGCGAAATCGGTGATTTGGAGTTTTGGTTGGGCAAAAACGGCGGTTGCCGTGAGCCAAAAAGCGAGGGTGAAAAATTTAATTTTATTCATTTTTGAAAATTGATTTTGATGAAATTGGGGTGATGGGACACAGATGACACAGATTTTCAAACACAGATTTAATGGAAAAAATCTGTTAAAATCTGTGTTTGAAAATCTGTATCATCTGTGTCCCATTTTTCCCAGTTGGAAAAAATAAAAAATCAGCAGCGAAAATCCAAAAACCGCCACGCCGACCGCCCCATTTTTCAAAGCCAAAAACTGCAACCCGCCCAAAACCATCGCCGCCAACGAAACCGCCGCCAAAAAAGGCGCGATGCCCCCACCAATACTTCCCCGCTCCGCCGGGCGCGAAAACGGCATTTTCACCGGAATTCCACGAACTGCAAAATGACTGAAAATCAAAATTTCGAGCCACGCCAAACTCCAATGAATGGCCGAATGTCCCACATTTTTCCAAAGCCAAGTGCACAACAAAAAAAGGCAAAAAACGAAAGGTAAAAAAATAGCAAAAAGCATGGCTTTTCGGGCGGCATGTCCAAAAAGCCACTGGTCTTTTCGCGGGGCGATTTGCAAAATCCAGACGACTTCATGGCTGCGCGAATACATAAAATTATGTAAAACTACGGGCACGGAAATCGCCAAAAGTTGGGTCACGGCGATGGGCAAAATCTCGTTCGCCCGTCCCGCCTCAGGCGGGATCAAAAACGGGTTTCCAAATTGATTCGTCCCCAAACCGAGCAGCAACAAAGCCAGCACCGTGCCGAGCGATGGCAGCGAACGCATCAATAAATCTCGGTCGCGGCGAAGCATCGTGAAACTCAAATCAATGACGGCTTGCTCCGGGCGGCTGTCGGCGAGCCATTTTGAAATGCCTGTTTTTATCCAAAAACTTTGGGCGAGGGCGGTTTTTGATCTCGCCTGAGGCGAGACCGGCGCGGCGAGTTGCGGTCGCAGGTTTTTGTAAAAATTTATCAAACGAAAAAGCAAAATCGCCACCGCTGCGACCACAATTCCGATGATAATCAATGTTTTAAATAAAAAATCGGCGTGCAGGCGTGGGACATTTTCAGAAACAAAACTCGCCAGCCAAGCGGACGGCAACCATTTTGCCCACGCCGGCGGATAATTTAAAAACATCTCAACTTGGTGTTTTCCGTCGCGGAACATGAATTGTGCGCCGTAAAAAAAGACGAGCGCGAGGACGATTTGCAGCCATGCCAGCATGTCGCGCCAGTCATTTTCACCTTGTTTTGGCGGTGAAAAAGTGTACAAAATGACGACCGCCGCCGCCGTGCCGAAGACTGCCGCAAAATTTGAAAGCAAAAAAACGGGCAGCCACCAGCCGCTCGCGTCGCGCAAATTGCAACCGATGATGGCCGGAAAAATAGACATCGCGATGAAAATTAGGAAAATGAACGCGCCCAAATTGGCGAGCCGTGCGGCTGCGTATGTTTTTCGAGAAACGGGGCGATGCCCCAAAATGTAGAGGTCGTCTGTGTTCAAAACCACTTCGTTGAACTCGACGATGACCGCCGAAATGGTCAATAAAATGGCCGCCGACAAATTTGCAAAAGCAAAACCCCACGAATCCACGCGCCCAAAAAGTGCCACCGAAAGCACGCCGCTGACAAACAAAAACTGCCCAATCACCCAAAAGAGCGGCGGAATCGCCTCGCCGGGCTTGGCTCCGGTGGCGCGGGCGTAGTGTTGGCCGCGCAAATCCATTAGCAAAAGTGCTTTGGTGAGGTGGCGAAAATGGTGGGTGTTGAACATGATTTTAGAAGTTTGGGGGTTGGAGGCCACGTTTACGAAACTTTAAAAGTTTCGTAAACGTCGTCAATTCAAAATTTTCAGAACTTCAAAAAGTTCGGCGTCGTCCATTTTGCTGGCTGTCAGTTCAAAAAACACACTTTCCAAAGATTTGTCCGCACTTAAATTGACCAAAACATCCGTCGGTTCGTCGCGCAAAATTTCCCCGTTGTGCAAAATGATGACCCGCGAGCAAAGTTTTTGCACCACTTCCAAACTGTGCGAACAAAACAAAACCGCTTTTCCCTGCTCGGCCATCCGCGTGATTATTTCTCGGACGAGCCGGACGGCGTTCACATCGAGGCCGTTCAGCGGTTCGTCCATGACCAAAAAATCGGGGTCGTGGAGCAGCGACGAGGCGATGACCAATTTTTGCCGCTGCCCTTTTGAATAGGTGCTGACCAATTTTTCGGCGATTTTTTCCAAAGAAAGTCCGTGCAGCAGGCCGTCGATTTTGGTGCGCGCTTCTGTTTTTTCCAAATCGTAAAGTGCGGCGGTGAGTTCGAGAAATTCTTTTCCGGTCAATAAATTGTACGCCGCAGCATTGTCCGGGACGTAGCCGAGACAGCGCAGCGCGGCCATCGAATCTGTGGAAATATCGTGGCCGCCGATGCTAATTTTGCCATTTTCGGGCGGCAAAATGCCAACGACGGCTTTGACGGTGCTGGATTTTCCGGCGCCGTTCGGGCCGAGCAAACCGACGATTTCGCCCGGTCGGATGCTGAAACTGATGTTTTTGACGGCTTCAAAATCGCCGTAGCGGATGGTGAGGTTTTGAACTTCGAGCATTTTTGGAAATTGGTTATTGGGAAAATGGGGAATTGGTTATTGGGAAAATGGTTATTGGAGTGCCACCAATTTCCCAATAACCAATTCCCCAATAACTTAATTCATGGTGGGCAAAAAGCCATATTCCCGCCCGAAACGCAGCATTTGCTGCACAAAATCGGTCTCGATTTCAATTTTTACATCAATGATATTTCCGGCGGCATCTTTTACAGGCACCAGTTTGGGCTGCACAAATCCCGAAAAAGCCTTCGTCGGCAGCGAAGAATACCGGGCGCGGACTTGTTTGACGAGTTCCGGATCCACTTTTACCCCATATTTTTCGACGAGTTCGCGGGCAGATTTGAAGTTGCCCTCCGATTTTATCAGTTGGATTTCTTTCAAAAGTTCGCCAAAAAGAACGCGCAATTTTTGGTAGTCTTGGATGTCGAAAAATGTCTTGCCGTCGCGGATGACTTTGACAATCACGCTGTCTTTTTGCCCTTTTTCAAAAGCCCAAGAAGCCACGAGTTGCCGATTTCGCATGTGGTCTTCCTCCAAATTTTGACCCGGCTGGACACGGCGCAACTGCTGCATCATCCCATTTCTGATATAATTATCGTACTCGGCTTTGAATGCGTTGGCGTCGGGCAACAATTCAAAATCAATCAATTTCGGGTCGGGCATAAAATACAAAGCCACCAAATCTGCCCGCGCTTCTTCCAAAGTTGCGGCGTAAACTTTCAAAGTCACGTTCGGTTCCGGCACGCCGGGGAACATTTTTCCGGAGGCGTGGCCGATGACTTCGTGCAGCGCAGTGTGCATTTTCCCGCAAGCCTCGCCGTATTTTTTTGCCATTTCAATTTCCTCGGCATCGTGCGCAAATTCTTGCGTGGCCGCTGCGCCGCCCGCTTTGTTGTACGCATTTTCAATGTTGTTCAGGCTGATGGATTTCGAGCCAAGTTCCCGAACCCAGTTCGAATTTGGCAAATTCACACCAATCGGAGTGCTCGGTGCGCAGTCGCCGCCTTCAAATGCAACATTGATTACACGATACGAAACGCCGACAACTTTCTCTTTTTTGCAGGCTGGAAGGATGGTCGAATTGTCCTCAAAATACTGCGCGTTCGCGCTGACGATGGCCATTTTTTTGGTCGCGTCGGGGTCGTTGTATTGCACAATCGCCTCAAAATCACCCTTATAGCCTTTTGGGTCGTGGTAAGTTTCGATGAACCCGTTGATGAAATCCACGAGGCTCGACGTGTCTTTTACCCATGCAATATTGTAGGCATCGAAGGTTTTCAGGTCGCCGGTTTTGTAATATTCGACAAGCAAATCGATGGCTTTTTTCTGTTGATCGTTCTCGGCGACGGTCGCGGCTTTTTCCAACCAAAAAACGATTTTGTCGATTGCGGCGCCGTACATATTTCCCTGTCCAGCCTTCCAAACTTGCTCCACAAATTTTGTATTTGTAAATATCAATTTCGAGTTCAGGCCAAACGACGGCGGATTTTTCCCAGCGGCTTTTATTTTTTCTTTGTAAAATTTATCCACTTGGTCAGCCGTGCAATTTTCATAAAAATTGACCGCCGACTCTTTCACCACGTCCACGCCGTCGGCTTTATTTGTCCTTTTTGCCAAAACATTTGGGTCGAAAATGACGGGCGTCAATTTGGCTATCAAATTGTTCGACGATTCATTATCAATCAATGGTAAAGTTTTTGGGTCGCAGCCGAGCACCAATTTTGTGAAATATTCGGGCGAAAAACCGGGCAAAATTTTCGACTCCGAATAATGGTGGTGGATGCCGTTTGAAAACCAGACCCGTTTTGCCCAAGTCTCGAAAGCTTTCCATTCCGGCGCGGTTTTGTCGGTTTTTGGGTTGTTGAAAATGGCTTCGTTCGTTTTCCGGACCGTCAAATTGAACTTGCAATGTTGGTCATAAATGATGTCGCGGCCAGCCATCGCGGCTTCGGAAAGATAATAAATCAATGTTTTTTGCCGCACGGTCAACTGGTCAAAACCGGGAAGTTCGTACCGCAAAATTTGCAAATCGGCGAAAGTATCGAGGATGACTTTTTCGGGGGCGGGCGTTTCGGAAACTGCGGGGGTTAGTTTTTTTTCGGCATTTTGGCAATTTGAAAAAAGCAAAACTGCCCCGAAAAAAAGCAGTGCCGCAGCGATTGGTTGAAAGAATTTCATTGAAAAATTTGATTTTAAAATGTTGGAAAAACGTCTGCGAAAGTAGAATCAGAATTTTTAGAATTTTAGAATTTTCTGAATCGAAATCAGGATTTGCAGGATTTTGGAATTTTCAGGATTTGACAATTTTGAAAATTCTAAAATTCTGTAAATTCTGATTCCGACACTGCCTTTTAATTGTCACGGTTTTTGCCTTGATTTTCGGCGAAACTTTCGGCAACCGCTTATTTATCATTTCTTTTGCAGTGCCTTTCCCCGAAATTTTTACCCATTTTCAATTTCAATCCATCAAAATATGTCAAAAACGCAAGACGCTTCCGCCAATTCCGCACCGCCCGCCGCCGCTGCCATGGGTGGATTGGGAGACCTTTCCGTGATTCGGAACATCCTTTTTGGCCAGCAGGCCACTGAATTCGAGTCAAGATTTGAAGAAACTTTCGCCCGGCTCGACCGAACGGATGCGGCAAATACCCAACATTTCGAGAAATTGGAAAAAGAACTCCGCGCCGCGCTCGCCGATTTTTCGGCAAAAACGGACGAGCGGTTCAAAAATTTGGAGTCCAAACTCGACCAAACTGCTGCACAACTTTCCGATAATTTGGCAAAATCCAGCCGCGACGACAAGGCCGCGATTGGGAAAATGCTGATTGAAATTGGCCAAAAATTACAGGGTTGATTTTATGTTGATTGTGTTTATGTAGTTGATTTTGTTCAACTTATCAACCCAATCAACCCTATCAATTTTATCAACTTTTATGAAAAACGGCCAAATTTCAGAATCGGTCATGCTCGACCAATTGCGTTCCGTCCTGTTGCATGATGACCGGGCGGACGTGCGGCGTTTGCAAAATTTGTTGGACGACCCGGCCCAACTTTCGGAAAAAATCAGCCCGATTTTGGAGCAGCGGCTGGAATTGATGCGGCAAAATTTTCCGAAAGAATATGAAATGGTGGTGGACAAATTGATTCAAGAACGGCTCAAAAATTCGCAGGAGCAATTGATCGAAGTGATTTATCCGGTTTTGGGCGCGATGGTCCGAAAATACATCGAACACCAATTTCAAATTTTGAAAGAAAGCATCGAAGCCCAAATCCGGGCGATGCAAAACCGCCTGAATTTTTGGCAAAAAATGAAAATGCGCTGGGCTGGCGTTTCGGAAAGCGACTTGATTTTGGCAGGTTCGGACGTGCCGCGGGTGCATGAAATTTATCTGGTTGAGCGACATTCCGGCATTCTTTTGGCGCACGCGGCGGTGCAGGAAAATTTGGAAAAGGAAGCCATCGCCGGGATGTTGACCGCCATCAAATCGTTTGTGGAAGATGCTTTTCAGCGGGAAAACGAGGAATTGGACTACATTTCCTACCAAAACTACAAAATTTTGGTAGAAAATTACCGCTCGTTTTATTTGGCGGCTTTGGTCGAAGGCTCGGTTTCGGCGAACGAACGGGCGATGTTGGCCGAAAAATTGCACGCCTTTATTTTTCGAGAATACTACACTTTTAATCAAAAACAGGACGAAAATGTTGGCGAGCGGTTGTCCGGTTTGCTGGCAGAAACCTTTATTCAGAACTATGAACTATGAACTATAAACTATGAACCATGAACTATGAACTTTAAAAACGTTCATAGTTTATAGTTCATAGTTTATAGTTCATAGTTCATAGTTCATAGTTCAAAAAAGCATGATCAGTAAAAAAATCATCCTCACCGGGAGTTTCGGCGTTGGCAAAACCTCGCTGTTCAACCGTTTCATCGAAAACAAATTTGATGAAAAATACATGACCACCATCGGGGTCAAAGTCAACAAAAAATCGGTGTTCATCGAAGGCAACGAGGTTGCGCTGTTGCTTTGGGACATTGCCGGGGAGATTTCGCAGGACAAAGTTCCGACCTCTTATTTTCTCGGCGCGGCGGGCGTGGTTTATGTTTTTGACCTGAGCCGACCGTTGACTTTTCAAAATATCGTGTCCGATTTGACCTATTTGAAAAGTATTTTGCCGTATTCCGTCGTGCGGGTGGTGGGGAACAAAAAAGATTTGCTGACGGAAGACCAAATTTCACGCCTCGAAACCGAGTTTCCCATCAAATGGCACGCGCTGACGAGTGCAAAAACGGGCGAAAATGTAGAAGATCTTTTCCTAAATTTAGCAACGGAAATGATATGACCGCTGAAATTTTAATCCTTTCTGAAACAAAAACCGCCACCGCCCAACAAATTTATCTCGCGCCCGACGGCCGCATTTTGTCCAGCGACGATTCCATTTTCGATACCGAAATGTGGGAAGGCGTGTCGGTTTTGGAAATTTTTCCAGTGCTCGAAAGTTGCCATCCGTATTTTTATCAACCTGATAATTTTGATTTCCGCGAATTTCAACTGCCCGGCGTCCAATTGCCGCGTGGCAAAACGGTGGCTTATTTCGATTTTTATTTTTTGAAAATCTGGTACGAATCGCGGGAAGCGATTTTTTGGTGGATGGAAGACCGGTCGAAATTTTACCGACAAAAACAATACGAACAACAAAAAAGGTACGATGCGATTTTGGGGTATTGAGATTTTGCGATATTTGCACGACCTACTAAAATATCCCATATCATAAATATCTCAATCTCCCAATAACATGTTTAGCGCACTCAGCCGATTGATTTTGAAACTCTGGGGTTGGAAAATCACCGGTTCTTATCCCTATGATTTGCCAAAAATCATCGTCGCGGTGGGGCCGCACACCTCGAACTGGGATTTCCCGATCGGCGTTTTGCTCAATTCAGCGATGAAAATCCACGCCAATTATGTGGGAAAGCACACCTTGTTCCGCCCGCCGTTCGGGTTCATTTTCAAGTATTTAGGTGGGATTCCGGTGGACAAAACAAAGCGCAGCCGTTTCGTTGAAAACACAATCGCGGCGATAAACGCACGCGAACGGGTGCACCTCGCCATTTCGCCGGAAGGCACGCGAAAAAAAGTGGACAAACTGCGGACAGGTTTTTACCACATCGCAAAAGGCACGAACTCCGCGATTTGCCTTTGCAAATTTGATTGGGAAAATATGGAGTTGTTTTTTGACCCGCAACTTTTTTATCCGACCGCCGACGAGGCTGCCGACCTCGATTTCATCTGGAATTATTTCAAAAATGTGCAGGGTCGGAATCCGGAATTGGGGATTTCGTGAGAGAGGTTTAGAAAACTATCGATTACCCACAGAATGATTTGACCCAAAATTCCCGAAGGGAATCTATGTTTATAGCAATGGCATGGAGGAATGTCCAGAAATCCCGAAGGGATTTTATGTGAAAACGTCTTTGAAAAACATAAAAATCCCTTCGGGATTTGTACCAAAAATGCCTTGATTTTCTATAAACATAGATTCCCTTCGGGAATTTTGGGTCAAATCATTCTGTGGGTAATGGACAAGGTTTAGAAAGTTTAGAGAGGTTTAGAAAGTTTAGTCACGTTAATTTTAAACCTCCTAAACCTCCCTAAACTTACTAAACCTTCAATTCAAACACGGCACAGCCATTCCTTCCAAAATCTTCTCGTGACGCGTCGTCCGTTCGAGATAAGTTTTCGCAAAAGGTGTTTGCATCATTTGAAAAAGCAATTCTTTGGCGCGGAAAAGTTGTGCTTTTACCGTTCCGAGCGGCAATTTCATCTCAGTCGCGATTTCTTCGTAACTCAATTCTTCGTAATACCGGAGCAAAATCATCCGCCGATATTTTTCATTCAAACGAGTGAGCAGGTCGCGCACCATGCCGATTCGTTGTTGGCGAATCAATTCATCTTCGGGCGTTTTTGCATCAGCACGCAGAAATTTTAGGATGTCAAAATCGGAATCCGAATTGCCGTAGGCATCTCCGGTGTGCAGCACCGGCAGGCGTTTTTTGCGGCAATGGTCAATGCAATTGTTGACCGCAATTTTGAAAAGCCAGGTGGAAAAAGCAAAACGAGGCTCGTAATTCGGCAGTTTTGTAAACGCTTTTCCGAAGGCTTCCATCGTCAAATCGTCGGCGTCGGTGCGGTTGTTCACCATCTGCAACATCTTGTGATAGATGCCGGGGCGATAACGGTTCAGCAAAATGTGGTAGGCTTTTTGGTTGCCGGCAACGGCATTTCGAATGAGGTCGAGGTCTTCCACGGCCTTGGAAGACAAGCTTGGATTGGCTAACGTAATCATGTCCAGGAGTGCGATTTGTTGTTGAAAAAAAGAAGGATTGGTGCGAAAGCGAGGTAAAAAACAGCCATGAAAAAATCAAAAATCGGGATGAAAGGGATGAGCTGTTCCTCTCGGAATTTTCGGAGCACCGGCACGTAGACCAAAGCCACGAAAATCATTCGCATAAAAAATAATGAAAAAACCAAAACCATGCCACCATTGAAAATCAACAACAAAAACATACACATATAATGCAATGTAAACGACAAAGACCAAATTCCCAGCAAAAAGATGTGCTCCCAACGATAACCCCACGATGCGCCGAGGTGCCTGCGTTTCTGTTGGAAGTAAGTTTTCCAAGTTTTTTTGCCTTCGGAAAAAGTAAAAGTTTCGGGTGAAAAACAAATCGCAGTGTTTTCCGGGCGGGCACTCGCGTTGACAAAAAGGTCGTCGTCGCCCGACGGGATGTGCAAGTGGCTTTCAAAACCCCCGGCGGCGCGAAAAAGGCTTTTTTTCCAGGCCAAATTCCTGCCCACGCCCATAAATGGCCGACCGATGACGCTGAACGAAAAATATTGCAGCGCGGTCGTCACCGTTTCCCAGCGGATCCATTTATTCAAAAAACCGACGGAATCGTCGCGGCGGTAGCCACCGTAGCCGAGCAAAATTTCGGTGCCCGGTTTGGCCGTCAAATTCGCGGCCATTTGCCGAAGCCATTGATTGGTGGCGGGCTGGCAATCGGCGTCTGTCAAAATAATATGCTCGTTTCGAGCCACCGAAACGCCGTCGGTCAAAGCATCTTTTTTACCGGCACGGAGTTTTCCGATGAGCCGAAACACCCGCAAATTTTCATTTTTTGAAAGAAAACCTTCCAAAATGTGCGAAGTTTCGTCGCGAGAATCGTCGTCAACCACCAAAACTTCGAAGTTTGGGTAATCCTGTTCAAAAATTTTGGGCAGGTTTTTTTTCAAATTTTCGGCCTCGTTCCGCGCACAAATCACAACCGAAACGGGCGGCAAGTTTTCATTTTTAAATAAAAAAGGAACGGGCGGCTGCTCGGGCAGCCCCGTCTGAATGGGGAAGCCGGGCAGCCGGGCAAATTGCCCATAAATTTTCCACAAATAAATGATTTGAACCATCGTGGCGACCACAAAAACCCCAGTGACGAGCCACAAAAACAGTTGCCAGAGGTCTGGCAGTGTGTTGGTTTCCAAATTTTGGTAAAGCATGGGTTGACGAAAATTAGTGCTTGCGTGCGGATTCAAAAAAAAAAATTGGGGCGGTCAAAAATAAAACGGGTTTGCCGAAAAATCGACAAACCCGCCAAAGTTGTTATTTTTTTAAGCCGTTTTCTAATTTCGGTCAATCGCCCCGTTTCACAATTTTCACCGCCCGCGACTGGTTTTGGGTTTTTATTAAAACGACAAAAACGCCTGCCGCCACTTTTTCCCCGTTCGAATTTTCACCCCGCCAAATTGCCGTCGCGCCGTCAGTTTGGGTTTCGACATCCAAAATTTTTGTCAATTGCCCGGCGGCGTTGAAAATTTCCATTGAAATTTTTCCAGCCGAAAAACTCGCGTCGCGGATTTCAATTTTTACAAAATCAACAAACGGATTTGGGTAAATTTTCACCAAACTGTCGGCAAAAACCGGGTCGGTAGCGGTGAATTGTGTTTCGTCGAGGCACTCGTCGCAATACGTTGTCGTGTCTTCGAGGCACAAAAAAGCGGTGTATTTTGACAAAACGCGCTCGCTGAGGCTGTTGAAAAGGATTTGTGAAACGACGGAATTCGTGGCCGTCTCGCGTTCCAAAAGTTGGATAAAATTGCCGTACCACATTTCGCGGTTCAGCGAGTCGGACGGGTAAATTTCGGCGTCGGCGATTTCCTTTGTTTTGTAAAAAAACTGGCCATCCAATTCGCCGGAAATGCTGAATTTGAACGGAAACTGGCCTTTATATTTTCCAATTTGCAAAACCGGCTGGTTGGCCGAAGTGATAATTTGTGTAGAATTTCCGGGCGAAAACCGGCCAAAACAAAACCCGTTGGCCAAAGAAGTCGTCAATTCAAAATTTTCAATCCGATTGCCGATGCTGCCAAAACCGAGCGGGAAAATTTTGTCCACGCCGCCATTTTCACGAATATTGAAATACGAACCGCCAGTTTGCTTGGCCAAATTGCCCAAAACATACGAGTTTGCGTAGTAATAATTGCCGCCCGCCAAAAAATACGGGGTGTTGTTTTTACGAAAATCAATGGCATGAACCGGGATTTTTTCAGGCGAAATCGCGGCCAGCACATCATTTGTCAAATCGTTGGCGGCATTGAGATTCGGAAAACTTGCGGTGTTCGTCACCAACATGATTTGCCCGGAGCCGCCTTTATTTTTGATAAATTGAATCGCGGAACCCATCAAAGCAGGCAATTGCGGGTAGCCACCGCTCGGATTTGTGATCGAATTGAAAATTTGGTCAATCGTGGCGTCGTCGCCCGCAATCCAATTTGGCTTGAAAGGTTGGATAATCAGGTTTGAAAAAAACAAATTGAACGAGTCGTTTGGCGAGAGTGCGTTTTTGAGTTCCGCTTTTGTTTTCAAAAAAATCGGCAAAAAATTACCGTCGGTCGCATTGTATTCGTAGTCAAAAATCACGGCCAATTTCACCGGTTTTTGCTCCGGCAAAAAAACGGTGGGCAGCATGGCCAATTGATAAACGCCGCCCGTCGAATCGCCGGAAGCCGCCACGAAAACCCCGTTTTTCATCGGAGAATCAAATGAAATGCTCGGATTCGTGGTAAATAAATCGGGAGCGAGTTCGGTTTTCCAAACATTTCCGCTGCCCGAAGAATCGGGAATTTCTTCAAATTGGGTGCCGTCCAAATTCAAATTTTTCCAAATATCGCCCGGCCAAACCAGCACGTTGAATTTTTGCAATTTTTGAAAAGACACGTTTGCCAAAGTGCCCGGAATGGCCAGTTTTACTTGCTTCCGCGACCAATCCACTGGCAATAAATAGGTGATTTTGACGCGGCGGGTTTCGTTTTTTGGCAACGGATAAACGCGCAAAGTGTAGTCCGTTTTCGAGTCTTTTGTCAAAATGGAAGGGTCTTGCCGACGTTTGACAATGCCTTCGTAAATCTGGCTGGCCGTCCAGCGGTCGAGGATTTTTCCCCGCGCGATTTCGTCGCCGATCCACAGCCACGAATCATGGACGATGGCGGTTTCGGGCAGCGAAAATTTCAGGACAATTTCCAAAGTGTCGTCCGAAAAAAAACTTTCAAAACCACGTGTGGAAAATGTGAGGTACAAACCACATTCCATGTAAATGCCTTTTGGGCGCACCGAAAACGTGGCGGATTCGATGGTTCCCTGCTTTTTTTGCCATTGTTTTTGGGGGTTGAGAATCTGCAAACTTGGCGCAGTTTGGGCTTCGGAATTTTTGGCAAAACCAAAAAACAAAAAAGCGACGAGCAAAAAGTAAAAGTTTTTCATGTCAAAAACAGTTTTTAAGAAATTAGAAAATGGTGTTGAAATGGTACCGATTTCTATTTCCAAACGGTTTGACATTTGTTTTCGTCGCGTGGTTTTGCGGGGTTGTTTTGCTCAATTTGGGCAGTTTGTTAAATGATGGCCTGCCTGATTTTCAACAATTTTTCGAGCATCGCCTCCAGTTTTTTGAGCGGCAACATGTTCGCCCCGTCCGATTTTGCCTCCGCCGGGTGCGGGTGCGTTTCGATAAACAAACCATTCACGCCCACCGCCACGCCCGCCCGGGCAATCGTTTCAATCAAAGCAGGACGCCCGCCCGTCACTCCGGCAGATTGGTTCGGCTGCTGCAACGAATGGGTGCAATCCAAAACCACCGTCCCGCCAAAACTTTGCATTGCTGGGATACCCCGAAAATCAACCACCAAATCTTGGTAGCCGAAAGTCGTGCCGCGCTCGGTCAAAATGACGCGGAGATTGCCTTCTTCCACGACTTTTTCCATCGCAAAACGCATGGATTCGGGGCTGACAAATTGCCCTTTTTTGATGTTCACCACTTTTCCGGTGGCGGCGGCGGCGGCGAGCAAACTCGTCTGGCGGCACAAAAACGCGGGGATTTGTAAAATGTCCACAAACTCGGCGGCCATCGCGGCCTCCGGTTCGGTGTGGATATCGGTGGTCGTCGGGACATCAAATTGGCGACCGATTTCTGCTAAAATTTTCAACGCTTTTTCATCGCCGATGCCCGTGAAGCTGTCTTTTCGACTTCGATTTGCTTTTCGGTACGAACCTTTGAAAATGTACGGGATGCCCAAGCGCGAAGTGATTTCCACAATTTTTTCGGCAATTTCAAAAGCCATTTTTTCACTTTCGATGGCGCAGGGGCCGGCAATCAGGAAAAAATTGTTGGTTTCGAGGTTTTTGAGTTTTGGAATTGAAAAGTTCATGCGATCCTTTTTGTGATTTGATTTTGAATAAAAATGTTGGCTTCAAAAGTAAATGTTTCCCCACTTTTGGCCGCTCAAATTTCAATTTACATTTGCCAACTAGCCTTTGATTTTTAATTTTCAAAAATGCAGCCCGACACCACGCCCATCATTTCCACAGAAAATTTGACCAAAAATTTTGGCCATTTCACCGCCGTTGACCACCTCAATTTTGAAGTTTGGCCGGGCGAGATTTTTGGTTTTCTCGGCGCAAACGGTGCGGGAAAAACAACGGCGATGAAAATGTTGAGCGGTCTGCTCGTGCCAAGTTCTGGAAAAGCGACCGTCGTCGGCTTTGATGTTTTTCGGCAATCGGAGGAGATAAAAAAGCGGATTGGGTACATGTCGCAGCGGTTTTCGTTGTACGAAGATTTGTCGGTGGTTGAAAATATCGAGTTGTTCGGCAGTATTTATGGATTAAAAAAGGCGGTTTTGGAGGAAAAAACAACTGAATTGCTGACCCAACTCGAATTCAACGACCAACGAAAAACGCTCGTCGGCGACCTGCCGCTCGGCTGGAAACAAAAACTTTCATTTTCGGTGGCGATGCTCCACCAACCGCAACTTGTATTTTTGGATGAACCGACCGGCGGCGTTGACCCCATCACTCGCCGGCAATTTTGGGAAATGATTTACGAAACTTCGGCGCGCGGAACGACTGTTTTTGTCACCACACATTACATGGACGAGGCCGAATATTGCAACCGGGTGAGCATCATGGTGGACGGCCGGATTGCCGCGCTCGACACGCCGACTGCCCTGAAAAACCAGTTTGATGCCGATTCGATGAACGATGTTTTTTTGAAATTGGCGGCCACCTCGAAATTTAGATAATTGGTTACTGGGAAATTGGTTATTGGGCGTACCAATTTCCCAATCACCAATTTCCCAGTAACCAATTTCCAATATCTCAACTGATGAAAATCTTTTTTGCCTTCTTTTTGAAAGAATTCCGCCACTTGATGCGCGACCGCCGCAGTTTGGTGGTTTTGGTCGGAATGCCTGTGGCGATGCTGCTTTTGTACGGTTTTGCTTTGACAAACGAGGTAAAAAACTCGCACATCGCCATCCTCGACCCTTCCCACGACGACGTAACTCAAATGTTGATCGAGCGTTTGGACGCCAGCCGGTATTTTACCGTGACCCACCACATCCAAAAAATCGAGGAAGCAGATGCACTTTTTCGGCAAGGCGCGGTGCGAGCGGTGGTTGTTTTTCAGGAAAATTTCCAGCGGCAAATGCTGCAAACCAACGCCGCCGCCGTCCAAATTATCGCCGATGCATCGGACACGAACACAGGCAGCACGGTCGCTTTTTACGCTGCAAACATCATCCGAGATTACCAAAACGAACTTTTGGAACAACAAAAACTGCCGTACCAAATCAACATCGAAGCCCAATTGGCCTACAATCCGCAGTTGAAAAGTGCTTTCAATTTTGTGCCGGGCGTGATGGTTTTGATTTTGATTTTGCTTTGTTCAATGCTGACAGCGGTGGCCATCGTCCGCGAAAAAGAAACGGGCACGATGGAATTGATTTTGGTCTCGCCCGCTCGCCCGTGGATGATGATCGTGGCCAAAGCCTTGCCTTTTTTGCTGGTCGGTCTGATAAATGTGGGTGTCATTTTGGCAATGGCTTACACGATTTTGGGGCTGCCGATGCGCGGCAATTTATTACTTTTAGTCGCAGAATGTGGCCTTTTCGTGTTTTTGGCTTTGTCGCTCGGTTTGCTGATTTCGACGCGAACCGACTCGCAGCAGGTTGCACTTTTCATTTCGCTGGTCGGTTTGATGTTGCCAGCCTTGGTTTTCAGCGGGTTTATGTTTCCGCTGGAAAACATGCCGATGCCGCTTCAAATCATCTCGAAAGTCGTGCCGACACGTTATTTTTTCTCCATTTTAAAATCGGTGATGATCAAAGGTTTGGGGTTTTCCTACGTCTGGAAAGAGACTTTGGTACTGGCCGGGATGACGCTTTTTTTGATGTTGATGGCGATTCGGTCGTTCAAGGTTCGGTTGGGTTGAATTTGTCGCCCACCAAACTTGGCTAAATTTTTGTATCCGAAATCCCGGCGAGTTTCTACTTTTGTGGGCTTTTTTGAAAACGCTTGTATCAAAGTTTTCAAAAATTCGTACAAACGCTCGACTTGCCGCTCCCTCTTTTTTGCAAGTCTTATCCTTTTTTTTCCCCGCCGGGAATTTTTGTTTTTTTTCTCCTGCCACTTTTGTTCAACCGCAGTTTGTCGGTGCGGAATTCTGCCAAAGCATGAATTCTGAACCGCAACAAAGCATTTTTCACCACCTCGGTCGGGGCGTTTCCAAAGCATTTTTGGTCGTCGTGCTGCCCGCGTGGTTTGTGTTTTTGAATTTTCAAAAACTGGAACGCTGGTATTTTGGCGTCTCCGATTTGCCCGTTTTTGAGGAAATGCACTCGCATTTTCAGACGGGCCTCGAACTCGTCGGCTCCGATTTTCGGGGTGAAAAAAGCCGTTTTTTCCTGCCCGATTCTGCCGACGTGGAAAATGATTTTTTCAAAGAAAAAACACCGCGCCCAGCTTCCCACAAAAAATATTGGCACCGCCCGACCATCGAAAACGAACTTTTGGAAGCCTTGCCTGCCCAAAAACACGCCGCCGTTTTGGCATTTTTAAATTACATCGAACAGCACCGCGACCTCGCTGCCGACGAAATGCGGCACGCCCGGATCCCGGCGAGCATCACTTTGGCGCAGGGACTTTTGGAAAGCGATGCCGGGCGCAGTTTTTTGGCGAAAAATGCCCACAATCATTTCGGGATAAAATGCCGCCAAATCTCCGGCGGGCGGGGGGGCAATCACCTCAAAAATCAAAATTTCGATACCCATTCGTTGGCGGTTGACTGTGTTCAGCGGACTGACGACAATGTTTGGGACCGATTCGAGGTGTACCCGGCTTCGGACGCCAGTTTTCGGCGGCACTCACTTTTGCTGCTCGGTTCGAGGTACAATTGGATGATCCGGCGGTATCCGGTGGGCGAAAATTGCCGTCCGCCGCGCCCGATTTATGGCCAAAATGAAGTGCCATATTATGCCGGTTGGGCACTCGGTTTGAAGGATTCGGGGTACGCGACTTCGAAGAGATATGCTGAAAAATTGACCTTGATTATCGTCACTTATTCACTCTGTAAAATCGTTTACGTGTTTGTGTCGTTGGGCGGAATTTATTCCGCCTTAAAAAAAAAACGAGGCGGAATAAATTCCGCCCTCCAAGATTAAACAATTGAAAATCAATATTTTAAAATAAAAATTTTCTCAGAACGACGACATTTTCAAACTTAAATTTTTTTAAAAATGAAAAATTTTTTCGAATCCATTGGCTTTCTCGCAACGGCAGTAATCACCGGTTTTTTGATTTTTATGATGATCGGAAAATCGAAAAATCAGCCGCAAAATTTAACAACCGAAACCTCAGCGACCGCTGCGGCGAAGGCTGAAATATTGACCACCCACAAAAACGCAGGCATCGAATTCGAGGAAGATTTTGCCGAAAACATCGCCGGGCGGACGGCTGGCGGAAACGCCGAAGCGAAAATCGGGGCAGTGACGACAGTCTCAAAAACGCCTCGAAAAACGCCCGCGCCCGAAGCGATTCCAGTCAAAAAATCAACAGCCGAGGCAAAAACCGCAGCCCCGACGAACGACCTGCGTGAAATTTTTACCGATGAAATTTTTATCCAAAACCTGTTGTCAAAATGGAAATCGCGGGTGGCCAAAACGGCCTCGGAAAATGAAATCCGCCCCGGTTTTTTGATGGCCAATGTTTTGGTGCAAACCTATTTGGGTGAGTACAATTCGCCTGATTTTCAATCGGATGTGGCCAAACATCGCGGCGATGCCGCCTTGCCAGCGGCCACCGCGCTCCGAAAATATGACAACGAAAAAACCATCGCCGCGCTCGTCAAAATGTACGACCTCGACCGCGCCGCAGGGTTTGCTGCCGCAAAATACACTTCCAAAAAAGAGGTAAAATCTGAACCGATTTCGTCAGCAAAAAAGAAGTCGAAGGACAAACTGAAACCAGAAACCCACAAACCGGAGGTCAAAAAAGTGGGTCAATCCGACTCCAAAATTTCGAACGCTGAGGCGTATTCCCGCGAAATGGCTGCGAAAGAATTTGGTTTTTCGACGTGGCAGGGATTGCAGTTTTTGGCCGACCCGGACACAAAAACCAAAGCCGAGAAGCGGGTGAAAACCATCATGCTGGCATCGCGGATTCGGTGATTGGTTATTAATTGGTTATTGGAAAATTTGGAAATTGGGACTCAACCAATAACTAATTTCCCAATAACGAATAACCATTTCCAAAACAAATTGTCTTAATTCAATCATTTTATGATCCTTTCGGCTCAAAAATCGAAGGTTTTTTCGACCTTCGTTTTGCGGAATCAATGCCATTGGTTCCCAAAGCCGATTTTACATTTTTACCAAAACTTTTAATCTAAAATGAAGAAAACTTTTCTCACCCTCCTGCTGGCATTGGCAGGAATCGCCAGCGGACAGGCTCAAATTTTGAAAATGTCCTATTCCCTCGAAGCGTCCGGCGATGCGCTTTTTTTCCGATACGACCCCCGATTGAATACGGCAATGTCAAGTTATGTGGAATCCATTCAATCTTGGATGAAACTTTTGAGTGCCGAATCAGTGGATACCGAAGAAATTTATACCCGATTAGACCCAAAATTCGTGATGTTGCAGCCCCGGCTCGGTGCGAATGTGGCCATCGGCACGGATGTTTTGCGGTTCGGTTTTGGGGTTTCGACAGGCAGGTACGAATTCCGGAATTTTTCGTGGCACGCCGAGGGTGTTTTTCGGTACGAATTTGACGATCCGTTGATGAATTGGACTGCCGAAATGGGTGTGATGATTTTTCACGACATGAGTTTTGGCCCGGAAGCCGCCATCCGTTCGGCGAAAAACACGCCGAAAGAAATCAAGGAAAAAATGAAACAGTTTATGACCGAGGGCATGTTCGAAGACCCGCTGTCGAAAGGCTTGAAATTGGGGATGTTTTACGGCATCAACAGCCAGTTGGATTTGGGGGTGAGCGGGTTTATTGATTTTACAAAACGGCCTGATTTTGCACGAAATGATTATGCTTCGGTGAGTTTGCGCTTCAAATTGAAGCAGCCAGATCACGCAGGTTTTTAAAAACTATGAACGATGAACTATGAACGATAAACTATGAACTATGAACTATGAACCACCTTCAAAAATGTTCATAGTTTATCGTTCATAGTTCATAGTTCAAAAAAAAAGCCATTCCGAAAATCTTCGGAATGGCACGAAACAAAACTTAGAAAACGTAACCTACCAATCAATTTGTTGCAAACGCAGCAGCAGCGAGGACACCATTGGTGTAAACTTCCTCGAAATTGCCGGTTTGCCGGTTTTTTCGCACCTTGTTCCACTGAAAATAGCGACCATTCATCACTACGTACACACCGGGCGGCAACACCTGCACGAATGACATCGCACTGCCGAGGTTAAAAAAACCATCGGATGAGGTGCCAAAAGCATACGGAATCATCGCGCCGGTGAGTACAATAGTTTTGTTTTCGATGTTGGATTCGGCCAGCAAGCGGGCAGTTTCCACCATCCTGTCAGTGCCATGAGTAATGAGGATGCGGTCGTACTTCGATTTCCGACAATTATAAACGATGATGGCGCGGTCTTCATCGCGCATTTCGAGCGAATCTGCCATCATCAAAGTTTTTAGGTCAATGGGCACTTCGCAGCGCCCGCGGGAAAACATTTCATTCAAATGGGTGTCCTTGAAATACAACTCGCCGGTGAGGTAGTTGTATTCTTTGTCGAAGGTTCCACCCGTTACAAAAACCTGAATCATGTGTTGGTAAAAATTTGTAGTGTCTCTCAACAGTGAAAAAATGTATGTTTACGGCACAAGATTACGGCAATTCTATCTACCACTTCCCAAAAATTTTTGCCACTATTTCTTAATTTTTCTGCCACTTATTTGTCAAATAGAGCCGTTCACGGATTTTTCAAAATCTGCTGTTCGCCGTTGCCGAATGGTTAAAGTTTTCCCGAAATTTTTACACATTTTCATATCATTGATTGGTGGGGTTTGTGTGAGATTTTGCGGTCTGCCACAATTTGGGTACAGTTTCGACAATAAAATTTGAATTTGAAAATAGATTTTTGGGGTCGAAAATTCACTGGTTTTGGTTTTTGAAATGTGGAAAAACTGCTGGATACCTTTTTTCAAAAAATTGAAAGACATTTGCCCACCAACTTTTAAAATCATTTCAAAAAGAATAAAAATGAAAAATTTATCCACCTACCTCGATGCCAACCGCCAGCGATTTTTGGACGAATTGCTCGAAATGTTGCGCATCCCATCCGTTTCCGCCGACCCAAAACACGCGCCTGACGTTCGGAAAATGGCCGAATCCACTGCAAATCATCTCCGGGCAGTCGGTGCAGAAAATGTCGAAATTTTTGAAACGGCGGGCCACCCCATTGTTTTTGGGGAAAAAATGATGGGAAAAAACCTGCCGACAGTATTGGTTTATGGCCATTACGATGTCCAGCCGCCCGATCCGCTCGAACTTTGGGAAAGTCCACCGTTCGAACCCGTCATCAAAAAAACGGAGACGCACCCCGACGGCGCGATTTTCGCCCGTGGCTCCTGCGACGACAAAGGCCAATTTTTCATGCACGTCAAAGCCTTCGAAATGATGGTGAAAAATGATTGCCTGCCCTGCAATGTCAAATTTATGATCGAGGGCGAGGAGGAAGTCGGCTCGGTGAATTTGGAAAAATTTTGCCGCGAAAACGTGGAAAAACTGGCCTGCGACATGGTTTTGATCTCCGACACGAGCATCATTTCAAATGAAATTCCGAGCATTTGCGTCGGTTTGCGCGGTCTGGCTTACATGGAAGTTCATGTTACTGGGCCAAATCGCGACCTGCATTCCGGGGTTTACGGCGGTGCGGTGGCCAATCCGCTCAATATTTTATGTGAAATGGTGGCTTCGCTGCACGACAAAAATCAAAAAATTACGGTTGCCGGTTTTTACGACGACGTCGAAATCGTCTCGAAAACCGAGCGAAAAATGATGAACCTCGCCCCGTTCAACCTCGAAAAATACAAAAAAGACCTCGCCGTCGCTGCCCTGCTCGGCGAAAAAGGATACACCCCGCTCGAACACACGAGCATCCGCCCGACGCTGGATTTGAACGGAATTTGGGGCGGCTACACCGGCGAAGGTGCAAAAACGGTGCTGCCATCGAAGGCTTCCGCCAAAATTTCGATGCGCCTCGTGCCGCACCAGGACCCGAAAAAAATCGCGCAACTTTTCCAAACGCATTTTGAAAAAATCGCCCCGTCGTTTGTCAAAGTGGAAGTAAAAGAATTGCACGGCGGCCAACCGGTGGTCACGCCGACCGATTCTTTGGAATACAAAGCCGCTGCGATGGCCATGAAAAAGACATTTGGCCGCGACCCGCTGCCGCAACGTTCGGGCGGTTCGATTCCGATTGTCGCCATGTTCGACCAAGTTTTGAAGGCAAAATCAGTTTTGATGGGTTTTGGCCTCGATTCCGACGCGCTGCACTCGCCGAACGAACATTATGGTTTGTTCAATTTTTACCGAGGCATCGAGACGATTCCGTACTTTTTTCAATTTTATTCGGAGTTGAAAAAAGGGTAAAAAAGACAACACAATCAAAAATTTTCAAATGGCAAGAGATTCCTACCACAAAGTGGTCAAAATGGCATTAATTGCTGACGGTTGGCAAATCACCCACGACCCTTTCGTTTTGAAAGCCGGAGGGTTACGGATGGAGGTGGATTTGGCCGCCGACAAAGTTTTCGCCGCCCAGCGTGGCACGGAAAAAATCGCAGTCGAGGTGAAAGGCTTTTTGAACCCGTCGAAATTGTACGATTTTTACGAAGCCAAAGGCCAATACGATATTTACCGACGAGGTTTGCGAAAAACAAATGACCCGCGCACCTTATTTTTGGCTGTCGAAGACGAGGTGTTTGACACGTTTTTCCAAAAACCATTAATTTTGGAAACGGTGGAGGAGGAAGCCATCAACTTATTGATTTTCAATTTGTTAACTGAAAAAATAGTCCAATGGATAAAACATCCAAATACAGAAAAATAGTGGTTGATTGCCTGAAACGGTATGCCGCTTTGGATTCGGTGGTTTCGCCAACCGACGAAATCGAAGAGCAATTGCTCCTCGACACAGAGCACGATCATTACCAAATTTTGACCATCGGATGGGAAAATGGCAAGCGGGTTTACTATCCGGTTTTTCATTTGGACATCAAAAATGGCAAAATTTGGGTGCAGGAAGATGCCACCGATTTCGACATCGTGGGCGAGTTGGAAAAGCAAGGCGTGGGCAAATCGGACATCGTTTTGGCGTTCCATTCCCCTGCCAAACGACGTTTTTCTGATTATGCTTTGGCTTGATTTCATGGCCAGAACCACCCACAAAAAAACCGGGCAGCCACGCCGCCCGGTTTTTTTATTGTTTTTTACTGGCCGGAGCCCAAAACCATCGCCCGTTCCGCGTCCGTCAATCCGTACAAATCAAAAACCAGCCCGTCTATTTTTTGGTCGCCCGCCCGCAGCGCGTCGTGGATTTTTTGCGCCCCGGCGCGTTCGGTTTCAAAATGCGCCAGCCACTCCGATTTTTGGCCGAGCGAAAGCACCTTTTTTTTGCTTCGACTGAATTTCTTTCAATCCACTATTCAACCTGCAAATACTTCAACCGCTCGATAATTTCCGTTTCGGAAGGCAAAAGACCGACGTAGGCCGCCGGCAAGGTGCGGGTGAGCGAATAAGTGGCAATCCCAATCGGGTGCCCGGCAGTTTTGAGGGCATATTCTACGATGGTCTCGTTTTTTGATTTGCAAATGATAATCCCGATGGCATCGTTTTCTTCCGCCATTTTGACCTTTTCGTTCAATGCTGTGAGGTAAAATTCCATTTTCCCTTTGTGTTCTGGTTCAAATTCGACAACTTTCAATTCAATGGCAACGAGGCTGCGCAACCGTCGGTGAAACAGCAGCAGGTCGATCCGAAACGTTTTGCCGCCGACTTCCAACTGATATTGGTTGCCGATAAACGTGAAATCTCCGCCCATTTCTATCAAAAATGCACGGATGTTTTTCATCAAAGCCAGTTCGAGTTCCTGCTCGGCGTGTTCTTCGCCCAATCCCAAAAAATCGAAAGTGTATTCATCTTTGACCGCCAGTTTGGCTTGCAAACGGTATTTTTCCGGCACCGCTTGGTCAAAATTGGTCTGGTTGCTGAGGTATTTTTCAAAGGATTGGTTTTCGATGTGGTGGATGAGGACGGCTTTTGTCCAGCCATATTTTTTGGTCATCCGGAGGTAAAACTCGCGTTGGAATTTGTCCTTGCACTTTTCAAAAATGTGCAGGTTGTGCGTCCAACCAATTTCTCGCACCAATGGTGCGAGAATTTCGTGGCCTTGGTATTCATTGAAAAAATTACGGATCCGCCAGAGGTTGCCCGCCGAAAAACCCGATTCGCCGGGAAATTCAAGTTGCAGTTCGCGGGCAAGGTTTTCGACCACATTCCGGCCCCAACTGTATTTGGCCTGTCGCTCGGCGATAAGTTTGCCGAGTTCCCAGTACAAATTGATGAGTTCGCGGTTGACCGCTTGCAGCGCACGGTATTGCGCTGCCCGGATCATCGTTTTGGCTTCGACGACTAATTGGTTAAATTCAGTTTGGTTTGTTGGTTTTTCCATAGATAAAAGGGTGAGGCAAATGCTTTTTAATTTTCTTGTAAATTATTTTCTGGCAAATGTAAAAATCTTCGGTAAAAATATTTGGCAAAAATAGTTTTCAAACACATTTAAATTTTACGATCATTTCCCCAAAACCATCGCCCGTTCCTCGCCCGTCAAGCCGTACAGATCAAAAACCAGCCCGTCTATTTTTTGGTCGGTCGAGCGCAGCGCGTCGTGGATTTTTTGCGCGGCGGTGCGTTCGGTTTCAAAATGCGCCAGCCACTCCGATTTTTGGCCCAGCGAAAGCACCTTTTTTTGCTTCGCCAGTTCGGCGGCGAAGGTTTTGAAATCCAGCATTTCCCAGTTTTCGAGGGCGCGGCTGGGTTTTTCGATGTTCATTTCCGTTTGCAGCAGTTGCAAAAAACGGGTTTTCAAAACGTGCAAGGTTTTGTGCAGGGCGAGCATTTGGTCGGCGAGGGCGATGAAGGGTTGCTGTTTTTCGGGGGTGATTTCTTTGATTGGCAAACTTTCCAATTCGTACACCCGAATTTCGGGAAACGTTTTATCCAGCCGATTGTATTTTTTTCTAAAATAAAAGGCAATCAGCGAGGAGTTCAAAATTGCCAAGAGATATTTTGAAATTTCAGGTTGAAAAGGTTTGACAGTTTGCAAAAGTTGGCTGGCGGTGAAATCACCTTCGATAAAAGTTGCTATCAATCTATCTCCCACAATTCGTCTAACCACCAGTCGCTGACCTTCAAACAACACAGAATCTCGGGGCGAAGCCAAATTCTTTCCATATTTCAGCCATCTATTTTGATAGCGCAATTGATAAGTTTCAATGTCTTTTCCTTCCAAAAATGGTCTGTAAGAATCATCAACTTTAAAATCTGATTCAAAAATCTTGTTTTTTGCATCTTCTGCTTTTTGTGGAGGTGTGCCTTTCCCAGTTTCATAAATTTGAATTCCTTTTCTGACAATTGCAAAATCGAGCAATTTTTTACTGCCTGTTTCTAATTTTTCCACCAAAGCCACATCGTTTTGGTTCAAGTTAAAATTGATAATTTTCAATTCGTCTTTTTCCCAAACGGCTTGTTCAATGGTTGAAAAAGGTTCGGGGGCTATTTCTAAAATTGCTTTTTCGATTTTTACCACATTGCCCATCCTTTTTTGAAGACTTAAAATGGTGACAATCGGCAACACAACGGCATCTTTAAAAACATTTACTTCGGTATAATCTGCAAGGACATCAAAATCGGTTTTTGATAAAATGAACTGCCGTAGTTTGACGGTTTTTTGATTGTTGAGCCAAGTATTTGGAGTGATAAAACCCAATTTTCCTGTTTTTGAAAGCAGTTTGATGGCACGTTCGTAAAATAAAACGTACATATCAAATTGGTAATCGGCCACTTCGTAATTGGCTAAAAAATATTGATACGACCGCCCGTCATCATATTTCCAATCCCTTCCAAAAAGATACGGCGGATTCCCCACCACCACATCAAACCCACCATTTTCCCCAAAAACCGCCGAAAACTGCCGTTTCCAATCAAAAGCCAGATTGCCCGCAACCGCCGGGTCGTCAATCAAAGAATTGCCGCAGCGGATATTTTGGTCGAGCGCGGTGAGTTCGCTTTGGTTGTCGGCGGTTTTGAGCCAGAGCGCGAGTTTGGTGATTTCGACGGATTCTTGGTTGATGTCCACGCCAAAAATATTGTGGGTCAAAATGTGCCGGGACAGGTCTTCGATGCTCCGCAGGCCGAGCGACAGCCGTGCGATTTCGTCGTTGACGGCCTGCTGTTCGCCGCGCAAAAAATCAAAAACCTGAATCAAAAACGCGCCGGAACCGCAGGCCGGGTCGAGGATTTTGATTTTTGAAAGTGCCTCGCGGTAATTTGACCACGCGGCGCGGTGCCGTTCGACGGCTGCGTTGCCTTCGACAATGCCTTTTCGCGGGCCGGATTGGAGCATTTTGATGCTGGAAAAATCGGTTTCGGAGAGTTCGGGCAGGTCGTCGAAACCGATTTCTCGTTTCCGGTCGTCGAGCCAACCGCCGACCGCCTGCCGGACGATGTACCTCGTGATATATTCCGGGGTGTAAAAAATGCCGTCTTTTTTTCGTTTTCCCTGTTTTTTGTCGGTGGCGGTTCCGGCGATTTCGGCCTTGATTTCTTCGATGTCGGAGATGCTCTGCTCAAAAATATGCCCCAAAATATTGACATTCAAATCGGAATCGAAATCAAAACGGGCGAGGCGGAGCAGCACTTCGGCCATGTTGTCCAAGATTTGGAGGTCGTCGAGTTCGGGGTCGTGGGCAAACAGGCCGCCGTTGTACCGGTTGATATTTTGTGGCGGATTGCCTTTGTCGATCGAACGGAACAGGCCGCGGATCTGCGACCAGACGTTTTGGCCGCCCGTCGGGTCGAGGCTGGCGCGGGCTGCCTGCCCCACTTTTCTGGAAATATCGAACGGCAACAAACCTTTGTCTTCGCAGAAAAAAACGAAAATCAAGCGGTCGAGGAGTTTTTGGGTTTTTTCAAAAAGCAGGAGTTCGGATTTGCCGGGGTTTTGGGTTTTGAGGTGGGTAAAAAGGGCGTGGCGTTGGGCTTTGAATTCTTTGTAAAAATCGATGGAAATGGTCAATTCCTGTTCGAGCCGCTCGCGGTGAAAATGTTCGAGGAAACTTTCGGGGCCGTGCGGCAGCAGCCGGTCGCGGTGCAGCAGGAACAAAAACCGCCAAAGTTGCTCGTCGAGATGGAGTTGGGTGATGTGAAAATATTCGAACCGTCCCTGGTCGCTGGCATGGTACATCCGGATTTCCAAAAAATTGGAAACGATGACCCATCGGCAGTCCGCGCCAACTTTCGAGGCGTAGGAAAATGCCTGTTCGACGGGCGTGCGTTTGTCGTTTTTGCGGTTTTGCGGACGGTCGAGGTCGCAGTTTGCATCTTTGAGTTCGATGACTGCGGTGATTTTTCGGGTCGTCGGCGTGAAAGCACCGAGGTAGCCGTCGGCGCGGGTCGCGTCCACGTCGGTCGTGGATTCGTAGTCGAGTTCCCAGTCGTTGCGCCCGATTTTGGTTTTGAAACCGAGGCAACCGGCAAAAAACGTGGTCAAAAACTCTTTTTGCAACTGGATTTCGGACTGCCGGAGGATGGTTCCGTTTTGAAAAGAGGTCTGCCAATCTGCGATGTGCTGCCTGATTTTTTCCAAATTGGGGACGTCCTTTGGATTTTGGAGGTCGAGGAGGTTCCGTTTTTCGCGGAGGTATTTGGCGGTAAAAATTTCGCGGTGTGTCATTGGGCAAAAGTAGAAATGACAAATCTATATTTGAACCTGAAATTCAAATCGAGTCATCAATTAAATTAGGGTTTTTCTATAAAAACCTTGTCAATTAAATCAAAAAGGCTCAATTATGATTTCAAGTTGCTGGTTCGAAAGGTGCAGCGCACCGAAATATTTGTAGAAATGATTGATAATCAGTCGTCCGAGGTGCGTAGCACCGAAATATTTGACCAGAAATGTTTCGGTGCTACGCACCTTTTGG
>JANNMS010000053.1:0-6702 GCA_031398055.1 Saprospirales bacterium
ACCGGGCTGACCGAACCGCCCCGGTCGTTGAGCGAAGCCGAAACGGGATCCGGAAAAAAGTAGCCGTGCGTGGCGAGGTGCAAAATGCGCGGCGAACCCGAAGAAAACGTCGGAAGGGTTTTAAACCCTTCCGATGTTGCGGCTGCCCCGATGTTTTTAAAAGATTCTTCACTCGCGCCGTGCCCTTTTTTGACGGTCGTGGTGATGCCCGCATTGTTCAATATTTTTTCCAAAACATTTATTTCCCGCTCCGTTCCGGGCAAAAAACTCCACGAACCGCCCCGCAAAGTCGAATCGGTCTGCGAAAAACTCAAATTTTGGGAAATGCCCCGCGACCGCGCAACCATCGAAGTTTCGTCCATTTTCATCGCCACCGAATCGAAATCGAAACGGATGCCGCCGAACAAAACAGCACCGTTTCCAACCGTTTTCAAGTCGTCGGGCAGGACGAGTTGGCGGGTGCTTTTCAGTTGGACGAGGTGGAAACGGTCGGAAAAAGTTTCACCCCCGACCCCTGAAGGGGAGATTGGGATTGCCCCAAAATTCAGGCGGTGCAGCAAACCGGTCGGGGAAAAGTAGATGGTCACCTCACCCCGGCCCTCTCCAAAGGACAGGGAGTTTAGATGTTTTTCAATCGGTTGAAAAATGAGTTTTGCCAGCCCTTTTTTTGAAAAAGAGTACAAATCGTTGAGTTGGTCGGAGCGGAGGCTGGCCTTTTTTTCGAGCAGCGCGAGCAGTTCCTTTTCTTCAAAAAGTGGGACAAACTGTGGTTTCTGATTTTTATCGGCAGTTAAAATGAGCGCGGCGTACATCGTGCTGTCGTTCGACTTCGCTCTCGAACCATCATTCGACTTCGCTCCCGAACCATCGGTTTTTTTTGGGAAATTGACCTCAAAATGAACGAATTCGATGGCGATTTCGCCCGGTTTCAGTGCGGATTGGACTTCCTGCCAGTTCACTTGCTGAACGATTCGGCCAAATCCGGCAGCCGTTCGGGCGAGTTCTTTTTCTGCGGAGCCGTTTTTTTCTTCGAGTTGGGCCACGTGCGTCGAGTCGCGTTCGGCACTGGTTTTGGTGAGTTCGCCAGCAAGTTGCCGCCGCAGTGTTTTCAAATTTTGACTTTGCTCAAAAATTTTCGGGTCGGAAGCAGCCAAATTGTTCAGAGCCCCGCCCGCGTTGAGCAAAAAACCTTTGTAAAAAAGGGCGTTGTCGAACATCAGTTCGGGGAGTGTGCCCATTTTTTTACCATTTTTCATGCGTTCTTTGGCAAAACTGGCCACCTGTGCTGCGGCATGTTCAAAATTTTTCAGATTTTCTTTCAACTCATTTTCAGAAAGAAAACCCACATTTTTGGCCAAAACCTGAAAATTGAGTTGTGTTGCTTCGCGGGTAAATTGGTCGGTTTCGGCAGGTCGTTTTTGGAGTTCGCGGATTTCGGCGAGATTATTCAGCAAAAAAATTTTGTAGGTTTCTCTGGATACTTTTTGGGACTTCATTTGAGCTACCTCAAAACACGAATCGGCTTTTTCCAATTGCCCGATTTCTATATAAAATTCGCCGAGATTTCGAATTGCATCTACATATTTGGGGTGGATCTGGCCGAGCGATTGCTCGAAAACTTTGACAGACTCGCGAAGCAGCGGCTCTGATTTTTCAAATTTGCCGGTTTCCCAGTACCAATTCCCCAAATTTAGAAGGGATGTTCCAAACCGATGGTGTGTTTTGCCCAAAACTTTTTCGAAAAGGCCCTTGGCTCGGAGATGGCAAATTTCGGCCTGTTCTTGATTTCCAATTTTTTCATAGGCAGTTGCCACGTTGTTCAAACTTTCTATAAAGTGCGTGCTCGTTTCTGGCAATATTTTTTCCCGAATAGCAAAGGATTGGAACGTACACTCAGCAAATTTTGAAAAATTGCCCATCTCAAAATACAGGTATCCAAGGTTTTCCAAGTTGGTTGAAAATTCCATCGTTTCGCTGCCAAACAATCGTGCTGTGATTTTTTGATTTTCGAACAGCAAGGCTTCCGCCTGTTCGTACCTGCCAGTTTCGAGGTACAGAAGCGATAAATTATTGAGGCAATTCGAGTAGGTGGCACTTTCTCGTTGGTTCAATTTGACTTCATAAATGGCTTTCAGCCGTAAAAAAACCTGCTCTGCTTTGTCCAAATCGCCGATGTGCATGTAAAAAACAGCCATTTGGTTGAGCCCATTCAAATAGTAAGGATGCTCTGTTTTTTTCAATTGGTTTTCAAAAATGTCCATGCCTTCCACAAAACAAGCCTCCGCCTTTTCAAATTTGCCCATTTTCGAATAGATATTTCCCAAATTATTGAGGCTCGCACAAAACAAAGGATGTGCCTTGCCGAATAATTTCTCACGCTGCGACAGGGATTTCAAATTGAAAGATTCCGCCAAATCAAACTGTCCGCGTTGAGAATAAATCATGGCCACGGTGTTCAAGCAATCTCCAAAACTGACATGATTTTGCCACGTCGAATCCTGAATTTCCAAAGATTGGTGCAGAAAAATGAGGGCATCTTGTGATCGGTCATTTTTATTCAAGGTCACTCCTTGGTTAAATAAACACTTGGCGTACAAATAATGGGTGTTTCCAAAAACAGACTCGGCCTTGCTTTTTGCAGCTTCGATGGCTGCGGTGGCCGCTTCAAATTTTTGTTCCTTGACCAATTGTTTGTTCAATTTTATCAAACTATCGATGGCCAGCGAATCCACCACCTGCCCAAAAACGGGCATCGAAAACAAAAAAAACAAAGGGAAAAGTAGATTTTTCATCGGAAAAATGGATTGGTTTGGGTTTAAAAATTCATCATTCGTGATTCATCATTTCTTTCAATTTCAGGGCCTTTTTCACCCGGAACGGATGCCCGGCATCGTCCAACATTTTTTCCAACAAACTGTCCAAAACCGTTTTCGGGACGCGCCCCGGCGGCGAGGCAAGGCCGCTGAGCAGGGCAAACCATTCCGCATTTTCTTTCCATTCCGAGTGGTTTTTGTCGTCGGCGAGGGCCGAAAATGTTTGGTACGCCAAAAAATAATTTGCCTTCGCGAACAAAATATGTCCGTACAAAAACTGCGGTTCGCCCGGTTTTGAAATGTCAATCAATGCCAGCGCATCACCAAAACGTTCTTCCGAAAAGGCAATTTTCGCGGATTTCAGGACATCGTCGTCGCCAGTGCTCCTCAAATTGGCATATTCCGATGGGCGGACGTACTGGCTTTTTGCGATGGACAACAACTTGTTTTCGCCACCGGGCAAAATTTGTGGAGCCGTTTTTGGGCGCGTTGGTTTTTCAGCAATTGGTTGGGTTCCAATTTTCGTGGGCTGTTTTTCGGGCAAATTTTTTGGCAAATTTTCGGTTCCCGGCGGAACTGTTTTTTCCAAAACTGGCGGCTGGTTTTCGCCCGGCGACGGCCCGTTTTTGGGCTGTGCCTGCTTTTCAATTTCCGGTTTTTTGTCCATCGAACCGTCCCGCGACAGCCACCAAACCGTGCCGCCGAGCAAAAAAATGCCGAAAAATGCCCATGCTGCCAGCCGTTTCGCCTTTTTTTTGCTGGCTCGCAGCCCTTGCACCGATTTGGTTTTTCGGGCAATTGCCATGCGCCGCAGGTCTTTTATCAGTTGCTGCTGAGCCTCCAGTTCTTGGCGCAGCACGGGGTCGGCGGCGAGGTCGGACTCGAATTTTTGGCGCGCCTCGGCACTCATTTCGTTGTTCAAATACTTTTCAATTTCGGGAACCATGGTCTCGGATTTTCTAAAATTTAAAGGATTTTGCCATTTCTGAAAGTTTTTTCATGCACCTGCCCCGCGAGACGCGGAGCGATTCGGGCGATGAGAATGGGGCAAGTTTTTGGGCTAATTGTTCTTCGTCGGAGTAGCCATCGAGATAACGTAGGGCAATCAAACTGGCGCAGGCCGGGCCGATCTGGGCCAAAAGTTTTTCCAAAACGACCCGCCGCTCCCGAAATTCCAACATTTCAACAAACGAATTGTCGGCCAGGTCAAGGACGTTTTCGATCTGTTCGGTAGCCGGGGGGCGTTTCAAGCGCGAGTGGTTTGCCAGTAAATTCCGGCAGATTGCCACGAGGTAGGTTTGGGGCGCGGACAGTTCGGAATGGTAGGTTCCGTCTTGAATTTTTTCGATCAAAATGATGGTGCCATCGTGCAAAACATCGTCGGCCAAGGCTTCTGGCAGGCCAAAAGTTCGTGCTATTTTGCGAACCATGCCTTCTGATTTGGCCATCAAATGTTCAATGGCTGCATTTTCTATTTTTTGCAGACCCTCGGTGAGTGCCTCTTTTGTTGAAAAACGGTTGCGCAGTCCCGGCAACAATTGGGCAATCATATTGGCCATTTCCTCAATTTTAGATTGTAAAAAACCATGACAAAAGTAAACACGGATCGTAAAAAAGATTTTTCGGGCAAAAAAAACCTCCCCCGGTCGGCACCGGAGGAGGTTTGAAAAAGTGAGAACGAGCGTGAAAAAAGTGTTTGGGATGGCGGAGTGACCTCCAAATTGTCAAAAATGTAAGGTTCATCTGTTTGGTCAGAGCAACTCATCATACTGTTCCGATTTTCCATCAGAAGGTACGCCGTTCCATTTGGTTTCCACTCTCACGGCTCGTTCTCTTTTGGTTCGTACCGATTTTCTCGGTGCGCATCTTAACTGGTGCAATGATTGTCAGCCCGATACTTTTACCGAGCTTTATAGAAAAAACTGTCATTTTTTGAACTATGAACTATGAACATATTTTATGAGCGTTCATAGTTCATAGTTCATAGTTCATAGTTCATAGTTCATAGTTCATAGTTCATAGTTCATAGTTCATAGTTCATAGTTCATAGTTCAAAATTTATCATTCTCGAACAAGTCCTTGTCGGAAAGCCATTGAAATGGCCTCGCCTTTTGAATTGACATGGAGTTTTCGATAGATTCCCTGGATATGGTTTTTCACGGTATCGGGGCTGATAAAAAATTTCGCCGCAATCAATTTGTAAGAAAGTCCATCCACCAACCCCTCGAGAATCTCTTGTTCCCGAGGGGAAAGGTCGGATGATGTTTGGCCTTCGTGGGTCGGATGGCGTGTTTCAGTCGTGTGAATTGGGCGAAGTGTTGTGTTATCAATCGGTCGGGCTGAGGTGTTTTTGGTGGCCGCAATTGGTATTGTATGAAAAAAATGCAAAACTTTTCGGGCAATGGCCGGCGACATCGGCGAACCGCCTTTAAAAACGGAATGCACGGACTCGACCAATTCTTCGGGGCTGGTTTTTTTCAAAAGGTATCCGGTGGCTCCGTTTTGCAAGGCTTTGAAAATCCTTGCTTCTTCTTCGCTCACCGTCAACATGATGACTTGAGTTTTTGGCGAAATTTCTTTCACGATTTCTGTGGCATCAATGCCATTCATGCCCGGCATATCAATATCCATCAAAATCACGTCCGGTTTTTCTTCCAAAACCGCGGAGCGGAGGTGGGCACAATCAGGGTGCGCACCCACCACCGCTACGTTTGGCGTGTACTGAAAAAGTTGTTGAAGACTTTCACGGTAACCGCGGCTATCTTCATAAATGGCTAATCGAAGGGGCACCACAGGATGCATAATTTGGATTTCTTATAGGACAAAGGTGCGTTGGGTTTGTCCCGGTTAACAATAGGAGAAATGTACTAATTTGAAGAGATTGAGATATTTGGATATTGAGATATCGGGATGGGCAATTCGCAAATAATACTTGTTCCTTCCCCTTTTCCACTTACAATTTCAAAACTCGCGCCCACATCGTTTGCCCGTTTTTTCATGTTCGGCAGGCCGTTCCCATTTGAAATCTTGGAAATATCAAAGCCGTGGCCGTTGTCGTGGATTTCCAATTTTAGAATTGATTGATCAATTTCCTCGCCGTTTTCAGATAAATTCAAACCCACAGAAACCGCTGTACAGCCGCTGTATTTCAACGAATTATTCAAAGTTTCTTTAAAAATCAGGAACAAATTCCTTTTCGTTTCGATGTCCAAAGTGATGTCGGGCAGGTCGCGCGGGATTTGAAAATGGCAATCTACGCCGGCAGCGTCCAACATTTTGGAGGCATATTCCCGAATCCGGTCGGCCAAATCATTGAGGCTGTCGCTGCCCGGTTTGACCGCCCAAATCAAATCCGAAATCGCCTCGCCCGCACTCCGCGCACTTTCTGCAATCTGGTCGAGCAGCGGTTGGATGCCCGGCAAAATGCCCGCGACCTGGTTTTTTGCCACCTGGCTCAAAATCCGAATCCCCGAAACCGAGGCCGAAATATCGTCGTGCAAATCGCGGGCGACGCGGTCTTTCACCCGTTGTTCGGCGGCTTGGATGGCGAGTTGGCGGGTCAATTCTTCCTGCTCGAGTTGGGTTTCCAAATTGTCTTTGTCCGCGTCCAAATTCCGGTACCAAACAGAAAAACCAATCGTGAAAACCACCACTTCAAATATAAAACCCCACATCACGACATGCTGGATGAACGGATAATTGCCCACCAAATTCAGGTTTCGGAACAAAGTCAAAACAAAACCGATGGCCAAAAGTGAGTACGCAATCAGCGTAATAAAAGCGCGAAAAGATTGTTTCATGTAGTAAATACTCACGCCCAAGGCCAACATCGTAAAAAACAGGTTGGTAAAATTGATTGTCCGGAACAAAGCATTGAGCAACAAAAACT
>JANNMS010000131.1:0-8958 GCA_031398055.1 Saprospirales bacterium
CACGCTTTTGCTGATCGTGGCGAAGGCTTTTGTTGTTTCAATGACCAGGCTGTGGCGGCTAACTTTCTGTTGCACAATGGTTTAGCGAAAAAAATACTGATCGTCGACCTTGATGTGCACCAGGGAAACGGCACGGCCAAAATTTTTGAAAACGAGCCCCGCGTGTTCACTTTTTCGATGCATGGCGAGAAAAACTATCCGCTGCGGAAAGAAAAATCGTCGCTCGACATCGGTTTGTCGGACGGGATTTGCGATGCCGATTATTTGAAAATTTTGGCGGAAACGCTGCCCAAAATCACCGGTGAATTTGAGCCTGATTTTGTTTTTTATCAGGCCGGTGTGGATATTTTGGCAACCGATCGGCTCGGGCGACTTTCGATCAGCCGGGTCGGATGTGCTGTCCGCGACCGTTTTGTTTTTGAATTTTGTAAAAAAAACAAGATCCCGGTGGTCGCAAGCATGGGCGGTGGCTATTCTGAAAAAATCGCGGACATTGTCGAGGCGCACGCCAATACTTTTCGGATGGCGGCAGAAATATTTTTTTAAAAACAGTTTTTCAACGATAAAAAAATGGAATTTTTTAAACTAAAAATCAATAAAATCACGACCGAAACCCCGGACGCCGTCACCCTCGAATTCGAGGTGCCGGAAGATTTGAAAACCAATTTTCAGTACAAACACGGCCAATATTTGGCGGTAAAATTGGATTTGGACGGCCACGAAATCCGCCGTTCGTATTCGATGAGCAGCAGTCCACACGAAAACCGGCTGGCCGTCACCGTGAAAAAAGTAGTGGACGGCAAGGCTTCTACTTTTTTGACTGAAAAAACGAAGGTCGGCGATTTGCTCGAAGTTGCACCGCCCGCTGGTCGTTTTACCATCAAAACCGACCCGGAAAAACGCCGGACATATTATATGTTCGCGGCGGGCAGCGGCATCACGCCAATCATTTCGATTGCCCGTGAGGTTTTGGAAAGCGAACCGATGAGCACGATTTTCCTGCTTTTTGGAAATAGGATCGAGGAAAACATCATTTTTCGGGACGAATTGGACAAGATTTCTGTACGATATCAAGGTCAGATGAACGTCGAACACATTTTGAGCCAACCCAAAAAAGAAAGTGCGGGCGGTGGGATTTTTGGTCTTTTTAAAAAAACGACCACGAATTGGCGCGGCAAAAAAGGAAGGATTGACGGTGCAGCGGTGCGCGATTTTTTGGATGAAAATATGATCCAAGGCACGGAGCACGATGCCCAATATTTTACCTGTGGCCCCGGAAACATGGCAGAAACTGTAAAATCTACCTTGCTCGGACGCGGAATCCCCGAAAAACAAATCCACACCGAGTATTTTTTGAATGCCAACCACGCGCCCGGCGAAACGGCTGGGGATGTCGGTGCAGCGGGCAGTGGCATGAAAACCATCGTTCATTTGAAAGGTGAGCGCATCGAAATTTCGGTGGCGGCGGGACAGACGATTTTGGATGCTTTGGTCAAGGAAAAATACGACCCGCCGTATTCCTGCACCGCTGGGGCTTGCGCGACTTGCATGGCAAAAGTGATTTCCGGGAAGGTAAAAATGGACGCTTGTTATGCTTTGGACGATGATGAAGTGAAAGCGGGCTACGTTTTGACCTGTCAATCGCACCCGGATTCGGCGGGTTTGGAACTGACTTACGATATGTAAAAGGAGTAGGTTTTTTTAATCACCACGATGTCATTCCTACGGAATGACATCGTGGTGATTGAAAATTTGAGTTTCAAATTAAAACTATTTTATTTCAGATTTTTCAATGCATTTTCAATTTCTGGAAATAAAAATTTGAACCCAGCCCGCTCAATTTTATTTGCAGAAACCCGCGTGCTGTTCAAAACCACCGCAGCCATTTCTCCCAAAAATATTTTTAGAAAAATGGCGGGCGCGGGCAAAAGCAAGGCGGGACGTTTTAAAATTTTGGAAGAAAGAGAAACCAAATCTTTGTTTCGAATCGGATCGGGCGCGGCGGCATTGAAAACACCCTCAATTTTTGGGTTTTCAATTGCCCATAAAAACATTCGACAAATGTCTTCGAGGTGAATCCATGAACACCACATTTTCCCGTCGCCAAAATATGACGCGACGCCAAAACGCATCGGTTTCAAAATTTCGAGGAGCGCGCCACCTGATTTTGAAAGTACAATTCCGATGCGAAATTTTACGGTTCGGATGCCAATTGCTGCGATTTCGTCGGCTGCTTTTTCCCAAAGTTGAGTAGTTTTGGATAAAAAATCTTGTCCCGGCGGGTCGGTTTCGGTCATTATTTTTTCACCTGAATTTCCGTAAAAACCGATGGCCGAGGCGGAAAAATAGGCCTCCGGGCGATGCCCTGTTTTTTCAAAAGCGATGCGAAAAGTTTTTGCGCCGAGCACCCTACTTTCGATGATTTCCCGTTTTCGGGCAGCCGTCCAACGTTTGTCGGCGATGCCTGCCCCGGCCAAATTGATGACGACATCGGCACGGCGGAGTGCATTTTCGTCGAGCGTTCCGGCGGCAGGATTCCATTCGAAAATATTTTTTTCGGGGTCGGGTCGACGGGAAAAAAGCAAAACTTCGTGGCCTTTTTCTTTTAAAATTTGGGTGAGGCGTTGGCCAATCAGACCGGTTCCGCCTGCAATCAAGATTGTTTTTTTCATAAATTTTAGATGAAAATTCAACCACTTTTTTCACCACAAAGACACATTAGAAAACATAAGAAGTTGGTTTTCAAAAACTTATGGTTTCTAATGTGTCTTTGTGGTAAAAAGAATTTGTGTTAAAAAAATAACTTCAACTGCGCCGTTTTAAAATGTTGGTGCAATTCGAGGTTGTATTTTGGCATTTCCCGACCTTTGAAAAATCGCTCGCGGGCGATGCGAAATTGGTCGCGGATGATTTCTGCAATTTTTCCCTCGCCGGTCATTCTGGTTTTTGCCCGGAAATCTGAGAGTTCGCCACCGTGCACTTCTCGGATTTTGTTGAGGACTTTTTCGGCGCGGTCGGGCATTGTTTTTTTGATCCAATCTTCAAAAATGATGGCGACGTCACCGTTCAATCTGACCATCGTGTAACCCATACCGAGTGCGCCGAGGTCGGCGGTTCGTTTTGCCATTTCAAAAATTTCGTGATCGTTCAGGCCGGGGATGATGGGTGCCATCATCACAAAAGTAGGGATGCCCGCGTCGGCGAGCGTTTTTAAAGTTTTGAGACGTTGGCGGATGCTGGCGGTTCGGGGTTCTAAAATTTGCCGGAGGTCGTCATTCAAAGTGGTGATGCTGAGTGCGACGTGCACCAAATTTTCGGAAGCCAAATTTTTCAAAACATCTAAATCCCTGATAATCAGCGCGTTTTTGGTAATCAGGCTGACTGGGTGGCGGTATTTCCAAAAAACGTCAAGGCAGGCGCGGGTGATTTTGAACTTGCGTTCGGCGGGTTGATAAATGTCGGTGTTGCCTGCAAACATGATGGGCGCGGCTTGCCAAGTTTTTTTCTGTAAGTTTTTTTCGAGCAGTTCGGCGGCGTTTTTTTTGATCAAAATCTTTTGTTCAAAATCCACGCCTGCCGAATATCCCCAATATGGATGGGTATTTCGGGCATAACAATAAACGCAGCCATGTTCGCAACCTTGATATGGATTCAATGACCAAGCGAGCGGAATGTCGGTGCTTTCGACCTTGTTGAGGATGGTTTTTGGGTGGGTTTCAAGGTGTTCGGTTTTGACATCAGTGGTTTCCCATTCCTCGCGTTGCATCGCCCAATCAATGGGTTGGTCGTCGCGCTGGTGCTTTTCAAACTGCGATGCGGGGTTGATTTGCGCGCCGCGACCTTTTAAAAATGACATTGGATATTGGATATTTGACATTGGATTTGTCTAAGTGTCTGACATTTTCAAAACAAATTTGGTGCAAATTTAAAACAAATTGATCGAAATTTTAAAACAAAAAAATGCCCGGCAGTAGGAACTGCCGGGCAATCCGGAGGATTAATTTTAACCGAAGGATTTTCCCGCTTTTGAAAGTATGTCTCGTTGGCGAGGCGAGGGCCAGAGTAAAAATGCGTACAATTAAAAATTATTCACAAATGTACTCGCCTCGTTGCTTGGCAATTGAGGATTGAAGTGGCCGTTTTTTTTGCGGTTTGGAACAAGGAAAAAACGCGCAAATCTGAACGATGAACGGTGAACGCTGAGCAGTAAACTTTGATTGGCGCACCGAAAACTTTGGGCAAATTGCGATTCATTTTTATGGATAATAGTTCATCGTATATAGTTCATCGATTTTAAAGTTCTTTGTAAAATATAGTCTTTTTCAAAAAAATCTATTCAACGAGATAGCCGGGTTCGAATACTTTTCCTGACTTTTGTCGAACTAAATACGTTTAAACTTTTAACTAAAAAAGAAACAGGTATGCTTAAAAATTTAACTTTCAGAAGCATCGTGGCCCTTTTTGTGGTGACTTTTTGCTTCAATTCTGCTTTTTCACAGACTCCTTTTTGGACTGAAACCTTTTCCGATCAGGCGTCAGCAACAACCAATTGGGTACACGCCGGAACAAATGCTGCTGCCAATCCAAGAAAATGGCAATGGACCGACAACCTCAAAGCAGGAAACTGGGTGCCCGGTGCATTTCAAGCACCAACAGGCGACACGGGTTACATGTACTTTGATTCTGATAGCAATGATGTAGGTGCTTATAACATTACCCTGACGGGTGTTGGTGTGCCAGCCGTTGCTACTGGAAAAGCGGATGTCCACCTTAGATTTTATACCTATTACCGTACTTTTACGGGGACGGACAAAGCAACTGTTGGCATCAGCACGGATGGTGTAAATTTTACGTACCGCAACATTCCACAGTTCGATGATTTGAAAGATGAACAAACTTTTGGAACCCAGCGATATCAAGGTTGGATTGATATTGATGTGAATGAAGCCGATAATGCAGCCCAAGTTTGGGTGCAATTCCGTTGGCAGGGTGATTATGAATACTATTGGAAAGTGGACGATCTCGAATTATATGAGTATGTCGCTCCGCCGGCCTGCGGACAAAACCCAAATATGTTGATTTGCGATAACTTTGATAGTTATGTTACGACCAAAAAATTGGGAGCGCAAACACCACCGCCTGCCCACTGGTCAACTTGGAGCTCAACGGCAAACGGCGTATCGATTGCCGCTGAAGATGGCATCGTGAGTACCGAACAGGCTGCTTCCGCGCCAAACTCAATGAAAGTGTTCAGTACCACCGGCGCAGGCCCACAGGACGTCGTTTTGGAACTGGGCAACAAGACTACTGGCCGCTATTCTTTGAAATGGAAATGGTACGTCCCCGTTGACAAAGACGGTTATTACAACTTCCAAAACGCAACTCCGATTGGTGCTGGCGACTGGAACCTTGAAATTTTCTTCGACAAAGGCGGAAAAGGAAGGACTGTGGCGGCAACGCTCGTGCCTTTCACTTTCACTTTTGAGCATGGAAAATGGCTGAACATTGAACACATCATTGATTTGGACAACAACTTGTTCAAAATGTACATTGATGGAAAAATCGTCGGTTCGATGGCTTGGACTAAAAACTTGGGCGGGATTGACATTTTCGGAGGTACCACCACCAGTCTCATGTACATGGATGATTTGGAGTATGTCAAATTGCCTTCTGCGGTTTTCAATGCAGATGTTTGCGATGTTGCGGTTGATTTGTCACCCTATTTTGGTGGTGCTCCGAATGTAGCCCAAACCTCTGGTTTGCAGGATAATACGCCTGCGACTGCTTCGATTTTTGACCCGAATCCAAGCTGTTTTCAGGATCTGAGTGTTGATAAATCCATGTGGTACACCTTTTCGGGAAATGGCAATAGATATCACATCGAAACCGTGAAGTGCAATGCAACCAATTATATCAATTATGGTCCGAATCCCGCAGACCAAGGTGATACCCAAATGGCACTTTTCAGCGGAAATGATTGCGCCAATTTGTTGCCAGTTGATTGTAATGAAGACATCAGTGCCAGTACCAGCAATTTTGCATCAGCTATTGACATTCAAACCGTAAATGGCACCAATTATTTTATGATGATTGATGGCTTTAATACCGGTACCCAAACGGCATCTGGAGAATATTGCATTCAGATTACGCGCGTACCTGATGTGTTGTGTGCCGCCGGTAAAGTTGGAACTGCCGATGGTGAAGCTTTTGCTTGTTTTGGCGATGCAGTTTCATTATCGCTTAGCCCAGCAAATACAGTAATCCCAAATGTTGGACCTGTTTATGGTGTTTCTTGGGCAATTTCTTCTGCACCGATTCCTGCCGGCACATGGCCTCCGACACTGGGTGGAGCTGGTGGCATCTTCACCGGAAGCTACAATACAATTCAAGATGTTTGGGCACCAAGTCCACTCAATAATTCATCAAACGCTTTATTCCCAACTGGTCAGGCCGTTTATTTCACGCCGGTTGTCGTGGGAGGAGCGACTTTAACTGACCCAGCAGTGAATAGTTTTATGAGCAATCTTAACATCACGAACGGCTGTTTCTTTGTTGGGGAGTCCGTAAAAGTATTTTTGATGCCCGATGCAAGCACATTTGACCCAATTTCTGGTGCAATTGTACAAAATGGCCTCACCCTTGACTTGACCCCAGACGGTGGCCCAGCGGCAGAATATGGCGACCCATCTTTCTTCGTTTTTCAATGGAGCAATGGTGCCACAACCGAAGATATTACCATCACGACCGGTGGAAATTATTCAGTTACAATTTCTGACGCATCCGGTTGCCCAGGCATTGATCCTGTCGTCATTTCTACGACTAATTCTTCTGATCCAGCCAGTGTAAAATCACTCGTCCTCAGCCCGAACCCAACCACAGGTGCATTCAATTTGATGTTGAACCTCGAAACGCCTTCCGACGTCCGTGCAGAAATCGTCAATTCAATTGGCCAAGTCGTGCGCACGATGGATTTTGGAAAAGTGAGCAACATCAATCAAAAGTTGAATCTCGAAAATGTGGCCGATGGCACGTATTTCTTGCACATCAATATTGATGGTCAAAAAACGTATCGCAGCATCGTCGTTGCACACTGATTTTAGTTAACTGGTTGATTATTAATTGATTGACTGGTTTTAAAAATTGAAATTTTTTGCAAACCGTCATTGTCAAACTGGTGTTGGCAGTGGCGGTTTGCCTTTTTTGGCCTTGCCAAATCAATAAACCAATCAACCAAACGCCAATTTCATCCGCCCGCGCATCTCCAAAACCTTCGAAAAATGATGCCCATCCCGCGGCCAAACCTGTCGTTTTCCTCCTTCCTGAAAAAAGAAAGTCCTCGAAATTTCAACCGATTCGACCGTCGGCTGGCACCGCAGCGCGGCATTTTTCAAAACCATTTTCCAATTTTGAACCGGCAAAGACCACTCGCTTCGCGCCCGCAGCAGATTTGAAATTTGCCAAAAAAACGCAGCCAAAATTTCCCACGACCACTCGTTTTTCGTTTTCGAAAGATGCCGCAGCAAAGCACTTTTTTCATTTTCCAAAACCTCGTCGAGCCGCAGCAAAACGGGCATTTCTTGTTTCCAAATTGGCAAAGGCAAACCATCCAAAAAATCCGCGACACCTTCTTTTTCCCAAAAACTGGCGGCAGATTTTTTCTTTAAAAATTGCAAACCCGCCAGCATCGCAACCTCGTCGCGATGTCGAATCGCACCGCCCAAAAAGTTTTCAAAAAACGAATCCGGCAAACCAATCGCGGTTATTTTTTCAACAAAATTTTCAGGTGAATTGGTCAATAAACGCGGGGGCAAAAGTCCCAAAATCAGCCCTGCGATGCCCAGCCGCCAACTTTCTCCAACCGATTTTGCAGGCAACAAACTGACCAGCGCCGCCGCCGGGTGCTCCTCCAAACTTGGAATGTTTTGCAGCAAAACCTTTTGAAAATCAACACTTTGCAACGCCGGAGCAATCCTTTCGGAGAAAAAATCGGCGAGCAGTTTTTGCTTTTCACCAGGCAACTGACAGACTAATTCCCAGCCAATTTGCCTGACCTCGCGGCTGCGATCATCCAAAGTTTTTTCCAAAAGCGGCAAGTCGTTTTCATTCAAACCAACCTGAAATTCTTGCAAAAAAACCTTTTTGTCGTCTGCTTTTTCGGTCGGCCAAGTCGTTTCCAAAAGTGCAGCGGCAGCGGCTGGATTTTCACGGCGCAGTTTTTTCAAAATGGCAATTCGTTCGTCGCGCAGCCCCGTTTGCCAGTCCGTTTTTGGCTCGGAAAAAAGGTCAGACCACGCCGGATTTTGGGCAGCCAACCACTCGCCGCGGCGACCCAAAACGGGTCTTATCTTTTCAAATTTTTCAAAATCTCGGTCAAATTTGTTGAAAATCAAAGGCAAAATTTCGGCTGGCAAAATGGCATTCGCCGCCCGGCACTGCTCCAAAAATTCATCGAGCAACCCCAAATTTTCACCACCCGAAAAAATATTTTTCAAAATTTCACCCGCGGCGAGCGAGCAGGTTTTTAGGGTTTCGGGCGGCGCAGCAAAAAAATCATGACCATTTTCGCTGGCCTGAAAACCTGCTTTTGCCCGCAAAAAACCGGTGGCCAATGCTTCCAAAGCCACGGTCGTCGGGTCGTGGGATCGCGGCAAATCGAGATTTTGCAGCGTCGTGGCAGTCGTCTCGTCGGGTGGAATCCGTTTCGTTCCGGCGATTGCAATTTTTAAAAGATGTGGAGGAAGCATTTTTATTTTTGGTTCATTTATGATTCCAAGTTGCTGTTTCGAAAAGGTGCGTAGCACCTGAATATTTGTAGGGAATGACCCCGGCGACGGGGAAATAAAGGAAATGAACAAATGTGCAGCCCCCGAGGCCGTTCAATTTGCAAAGGTGCGGAGCACCGAAATATTTGTAGAACCCGTTTCGATGATAAATTCTGAGGTGCAGCGCACCGGAATT
>JANNMS010000164.1:0-58591 GCA_031398055.1 Saprospirales bacterium
ATGCCGTAGGCATGGCATTTTATCCGTGAATGTTGCTGCCAAAATGCCATGCCTACGGCATTTTTAATAAAACGCACTTCGATTTTCTACCTAAATGCCAACCCTACGGGTTTTTGAAATTTTAATGCGTTTGACCTGTTAGAAAACATAAGATTTTGAAAATCAAAGTCTTATGTTTTCTAATGTGCCTTTGTGGTTTTAAAAAAGACTTTACGGTTTAAAAAATCATTTCACAATTTTCAAACTCAAATCCAGCGGCTGCGAGGAATGTGTCAAAGCTCCCGACGACACAAAATCAACGCCTGTCAAAGCAAAACGACGCACATTTTGCAAAGTGATTCCGCCCGACGCCTCGGTCTCGAACTGCTTTCCGACGTGCGCCACGGCTTCCGCCAAAATCGGGATTTCAAAATTATCGAACATCACGCGGGTAAAACCGCCGACCTTCATCGCCTCGTCCAACTCCACCAAATTCCGGACTTCGAGGGTCACGGGCAGGTCGATTTTTTTCGATTTTTGATATTTCGCAGTTTGTTTCAAGGCCTCGGTGATGCCGCCAGCCGCGTCGATGTGGTTGTCTTTCAACATAATCCAATCGTACAAACCCCAGCGATAATTTTCACAACCACCGATTTTGACCGCCCATTTTTCCAAAAAACGGACGAGCGGCGTGGTTTTTCGGGTGTCCAAAATTTTCACCGGCAAATCGCCCACCTCGAACGCAAAACGGCTCGCCGCAGTCGCAATCCCAGACATCCGCTGCATCGAATTCAAAACCAACCGCTCGGCTTTCAAAAGTGCACGGGTGTTGCATTCGACCTCAAAAGCCACGTCGCCATAAAAAATATCTGCGCCATCTAACTTATTGATTTTCAACGAAACAGATGGGTCAACGGCTTTAAAAATTTGCTCGGCCAAAGCCACGCCAGCCACCACGCCGTAATCTTTTACTTTCAAAACCGCACGGCTGCGGCTCGCTGCCGGGATGCAGGCATTTGAAGTGTGGTCGCCCGTCCGAACGTCTTCAAAAAGGGCGGATTTTATAAAATCTTGGATTTGTTTGTCCGTGATTTGGTTTGGTCTTTCAATCATTTTTTTTAAAATTAAGAAATGAAAATATGAAAAAGGTTCTACTTTTTAAATCGTTTTTCAAAAACTAAAACCGACGCCAGCCTGAATCATATAATTAATGTCCTTGTCATTTTGGAGTTGAAATCCGTTGGTCGCGCCGGTTTTGGTTTTTGAAAAATCGGCGTCGTTGTTCGTCACGTCGGCCAAACCAAATTGCAAACGCCCGCCAAAATACAGCGAGCGGCTGAGATAATATTTCAAATCACCGATCACAGCAAAATCAACGGTTTTGAACAATTTGCCCGTGCCGACCGGGTATTCGTAGTACGCACCGATGGTTTTTGGGATATTTACCGTTTGCGAGTTCAATTTTACGGCAATCGTTTCCGAGCCTTCGAGCGAGCCGCCGGGGTCGTTTTTGAGGTAATTGTGTTTCAGATTAAATTCCAAATTGCCCGTCGGATTGTTCAAATCCGCCGTGCGGCCAGCATATTTCAAGGAACCATCGCCCGACGAGGCGACCAAAAATCCGACCGCCGCGCCCGCCCCGATTTCAAAATCGCGCCAGCGAAAAAAGGCAACAACCGGCAAATCAATGTAGGTATTTGAAATGTTGACGAGGTACTGGACTTGGTCAGATTTTGTCAAAACCGCGCCGCTCGCCGCTGGAAAATACCGAAAAGAAGCATCCGGCGTGTTGGTTTGGAAGGTGTATTTTCCGCCGCGTTTTGAATAAAGAGCCTCGCCGCGCACGCCAAAATTGTCGGTAATTCGATAGCCAAAAGTCATCCCGATGTGAAAACCAGTGACGTTTTTCCAAGATTCGAGGTCAGCCCCGGCAGCGTCTTTTTCCGACGGACCGTCAAGCCGCGCGAAATTCAAACCCGTTTTGAAACCGTATTTAACCTGCGCCGGGAGCGCAAAAGCAGCCATCAAAAAGAGGCTGAAAAGGAGTGTTTTTGATGATTTTAAAGACATTTTTTTTAAAATTTAAACACCCCCAACCCCTGGAGGGGAGTGCATTTCGTTGAATTTGAAACAATTGCAAATGCTTTTTACAATTTGCTCCCCCTCAGGGGTTGGGGGTGTTCCACGTTTTTCAATAATAAATCTGCGCCGCTTTCCGCAAATAAAACGGCACCGTCCAGCCCACCCGAAAACCATATCGAAGGTCAACACGATTTCCGGAAAGTTTCTTTTTTGCCAAAAAATCCCAGTCGCGGCGGCTTTTTGTAAAACCTTGGTTGAATTCAAAACCGGCGAAAAAATTGACCGTCCGCGATTTTCCCAAAAATTGGTAGCCCAAAAATTCATTCAAAGCGATGCCGCTCGTCAATCGGTCGTACCCTTTTCCATAATCTCCAGTGATTTGGGTGAGGCTGCGGGCATCGTCCTGCACCCGGATTTTGTGCAAAAGCCAACCGCCGCCGACCGTCACGCGAAGCCCCGCCCGTTTTTGGCCGCCAAAAGTAAAAATTTTACCGACCTGCCCGCCCAAATAATATCCGCGCTCGCGCAAAACGACCGACGCAATTCCTAAATCGTTTCCGATGATAAATCCGCTGTCTGTCCGAATCGGTTCGAGCGGGTCTTCTTTCACATTTGTTCCGTACAAATAATGGCCATCGATCCCTGCAAAAAAGTTGTTTTTGAAAATGAAATCCACGCCGCCGCCCAATGTGCCCGCGTTGCCAAAACGGTCGGCCAAATCGCCGCCAGGAAAATGAAAACCGTAGCCCAAATGCACCAAAATCGCCGGGTCGGGCGCGTTGGTTTTTGCATTTTTGTCGGGTTCGTTGTGTTCCGGGAATTTTTGGGCGAACAGATTTTCGGTCGCAGCCCAAAAAAAGAGAAGTAAAAAAAGGAGAATTCGCATCGCCGAGAAAATTTTGGGCGAAGGTCGGCAAAATGTTTTTTTCAAAAAGGGAGAATGTTTGAATGCAATTCCCGCAACTACTTTTTACCACAAAGGCACATCAGAAAACATAAGTTTTTAAAACAACTGCTTATGTTTTCTGATGTGCCTTTGTGGTAAAAAGTAGTTGTGGTGAGCAAATTTTCAAAGCAAATTGATAAACGTATCCTCAATATTCGGCTCAATCCGCGTGATTTCCACGTTTTCAAAACCTTGTTTTTTCAAAAAAACCTGCAACTCCCCGACCGCCGCGCCCGCCTGCAAACTCGCGTGGTGGCTGTCGCCAAATGCAAAACACGACACCGTCCCCGGCCATTCGCGCACCGCTCCGAGCAATGCAAACATTTTATCCCCGCGCACGGCAAACAAGTTTTGGGTGTTTTTTCGAATGACGTTTGCTGGCGTGTCGTTTTCCAAAATCCGGCCTTTTTGAATCAGCGCGATGCGGTGGCAGCGGGTCGCCTCGTCCATGTAAGGCGTTGAAACTAAGATAGTTAGCCCCTGTTTTCCGAGCAAATCGAGCATGTCCCAAAATTCTTTTCGCGAAACCGGGTCAACGCCAGTCGTTGGTTCGTCGAGCAAAAGCACTTCCGGTTCGTGCACCAACGCGCAGGAAAGTGCCAATTTTTGCTTCATCCCGCCCGAAAGTTGCCCGGCGCGGCGGTCGGCAAACGGTTCGATTTGGCTGTAAATTGGTTTGATTCGGTCATAATTTTCGGCGACCGTCGTGCCAAAAACGGTGGCGTAAAATTCCAAATTTTCGCGCACGCTCAAATCTTGGTACAACGCAAAACGCCCCGGCATGTACCCAACCATTTTTCGGATTTCGCGGTAATTTTTCACCACATCCAAATTATTCAAAATCGCCGTGCCGGAATCGGGTAGCAAAAGCGTGGTCAAAATGCGAAAAAGCGTCGTTTTTCCCGCCCCATCTGGCCCAATCAAGCCAAACAATTCGCCTTTCGCCACTTCCAGCGACACGTTTTCGAGTGCTTTGACTTCGCCTTTTTTGAAGGTTTTTGAAATATTTTGGATGGAAATCATTTTTGAGATTTTGGACTTTGGACACTGGACTTTGGATTTTTGAAAATACGAAAAGCGGACGTGGTTCAAAGTTTATAGTTCATCGTTCATAGTTTTTTGTCCGCCGTCCACCGAACATCGCCGTACATGCCGATTTTCAAAAACCCGTCGTTTGGCACTTCGATTTTTACGGCGTACACCAAATTGGCGCGTTCGTTTTTTGTTTGAATGCTTTTTGGGGTAAATTCTGCCTTGTCGCTCACCCAAGTTATCGTCCCGGTGTACGTTTTTGGGGTCGCGTCGCCCTTCTCGCCCGGCTGACCGGTCGGACGGGGATTTATCTCAATTTTCAGCGGCTGCCCGAGTTTCAAATTTGGCAATTGTTCGCCCGTGACGTACGCCCGGAGCGTCAATTTTTCCAAATTCGCAATTTTGTAAAGTGCTTTGCCGGGCGCGGCCATTTCAAAACGTTCGACGTATTTTGAAAGCACCGTGCCTTTGACGGGGTTCAAAATTTTGCAGCGTGAAATCTGGTCGTCAAGTTGTGCTTTTCGGGCGGCGAGCAGCTGTTTTTCACTCAAAATTCCACGATTGGCGATGTCGGAAGATTCTGTTTGCGAGCGCATTTGCTGCTGTAAAACTTTGACTTGTGCTTGATTTGCCAAAATTTGTTTTTTTAAAATTGAAATTTGCCCGTTCGCGTCGTCCAGTTGTTTCGACGGCGCGGCCTGCGCTGCGACCAATTTTTTCAGCCGCGATTGCTCGTTTTCCAAAACCGAAAGTTGCTCGTTTTGGGTGGCGATTTGGCTTTCCTGCACGGCAATTTGGGTAGAAATGATTTGATTTTGCGGCGCGGCCTGCGTTTTTTTGAGTTCGAGGGCGCGTTCGCTGGCCGAAATTTGGTCTTTTTGCAAACCCAAACCCGTGCAATCAATCGCCCCGACCTCCTGTCCGGCTTCCAAATTTTGGCCTTCCGAAATCGAAAATTGGCGCAAAACGCCCGCAGCCTCGGCAGAAATGATGGTTTCTTGGGCTTCAAAAACGCCGGTCGCGTCGGGCGCGTTGCCGTTTTTGCCGCAGGCGGAAAGTAGAATCGCGATGAAAATGAAATGCTTTTTCATATTTTTTGATGTCTTTTTTGTGGTGAAATGGAACACGGATTTACAGGATTGGACACGGATTTTTTAGGTTTTAAATATTAAAATCCGTGTCCAATCCTTTTCATCCGTGTTCCATTTCAATCGCAGTTTTACAGTTTACCGTTTACAAAATCCAGCATCAATCTGGCCTGCGCCAACTGGATTTCGTGCAGCGCGGCATTCAACCGAGCGGTGGTTTCGAGGGTCGTTTCGGTCAAAAATTCAGTTTGGGTCAGTACGCCGTTTTCAACTTGCACGGCGGCGGTCGCCACAATTTTTTCCCGCAAATTGAGGATGGTTTTGTCTTTTTCCATCACCCGACCGAGCCGTTCGATTTCGCGGATTTGGTTTTGCTGGCGGACGTTGGTTTGCATCAAAAATTGGTCGCGCTGCGCCACCGTTTTTTCACCTTGAATTGCGAGTTGTTGCTGCTCGTGGCTGACCGATTTTGTATAAAAATTTGACAAATTCCACCGAAAATTCAATCCAACAACGGCGTACGGCTCAAATTCATTTTTCAAAAAATTCAATCCCGGACGGCCATAACCCAGTGTTCCGATGGCATTTATCCTCGGTTTTGATTTCGTTCCGGTGAGTTTTGACTGCGCGCCGGTGAGTTGTTTTTGCAAATCAAAAAGCGAAATTTCAGGCCGTTCAACAGTCGTTGAAATTTGAAAACCGGCGGTCGCGGGCAGTTGCAATTTGTCATTTTCCGAAATTTTCAGCCCGGTCAACAATTCTAAACCGTCCAACGCCGCGCGTTTTTTCGACTCAATTTCTTCGTTTTGCTGCTCCAATTCGAGCATCCGAACTTCGACGGATTGAATATTTGATGGAATCGCTGTGCCGTTTTTCACTTGTTCTTCGAGGCGGTTTTTGCGGTTTTTCAAGTCGAGTTGGCTTGCGGCGAGGATTTCAGATTGTTTCCCAGCCAGCACCGCCGCGCAAAAAAGTTGCAAAACCAGTTCGCGAGTGGCGTACAGATCGGTCTGCAATTTGGCCTGTTCGAGGGCGGTTTGGGTGGTTTGCAGGTCTTTTTGACCCCGATTTTGGCCGCCATCCCACAACGCATGGACGATTTCGAGGGTCAATTTGTATTGGTCTTTGCTCAAAGTTGGCACTTCAAAACCGGGCAAATTGATTTTGATGGGCAGTTCGGTGACTTCCGTTTGCCAAGTCGCCTGCCCGGCGAGCGCGATTTGCGGCAGGTTGTTTTTTTGTAAAATGGTCATCGCCTCGCGGTGCGCGGCGGCAATCAATTCGCTTTGCCGGGCAATCGGTTGGTGGCTGCGGGCGGCTTCGAGGCAGTCGGAAAGTGCGATGTTTTGCTGCGCTGCCGCCCAAAAATGGAGGCAAACGAACGCGGCTAAAAAAATGGTTTTTACCTGCATGGCGAAAAAATCCTTTGGTGAAAAACGGGACAAATGAAGGTTGAAACGCGGTAACTTTGGCAAAAAAATTAGAGAAAAAAGTATGGATGCTGCTATTTCAATTTCGGCAAGAGAAAAAATCGGTGTGGCGAATGGCTCGCCGACGTTGGCACCCCAACATGAAAGTTCGGTGAAGATTCCGCGTCGCAAAAAACGGCGGATGCCCAGAACTTTTGAGGCGCGCGCCAACCTCGGTGTGCGCGAATTGCGCGTGCCAGCGACGTGGGAAGAATATTTGGAACTTTCGGTGGACTGCGATTATCGGGTGCATTATCGCAACGGAAACATCATATCTTTCATTGAAATTGACGAAAAAACCAAAACTATTATGGGAGAAGCCTCTATTCCGCACGAAATGCTGGTCATGCGTTTCGGAACTCAATTGTCCATTCTTCTAAATGAAACCGAATCGGATTTTTTGGTTTTGGGGAGCAATGCAAAAATTTTTATCGCCAGCGACCGGAAAGGATTTAATGCCGACGTGACGGTGGTAAAAGGCGAACCAATCGTTCAAAAATACAAATACAATAAACGCACTTTGGAAGGCATCGTTAATCCGTGGCTGATTGTTGAAGTGCTTTCAACCAGCACCCGCAATTTTGATTTACTGGAAAAACTGAACGATTACAAACAAATCCCCTCGCTCGAACAAATTATTTTGGCCGAGCAGGGCAGTGTCTGGGCTACGACTTTTATCAGAATCAACGAAAAAGAGTGGAAAAACCTTGATTTTGATTTACTTTCTGAAAAAATCCCGGTGGCAGATGGATTTATCCCGATGGGAAAATTATTCGCCAAACCATTTGACCGTTTTGAAAATCCGTAAAAATTTTATTCAAAATGCAATTCAACATCGCAAAAATCACGCCTTTTGAAATCACGAAAGGCTTCACCGCACGCATGATCCACACCGAAAATATGACCATCGCTTTTGTGGATGTCGAGGCGGGCGCGGTGCTGCCGGAGCACAGCCATCCGCACGAACAGGTGACGAATTTGTTGGAAGGCCAGTTTGAATTTGACCTTGCCGGCGAAAAAATGCTGCTCGAACCGGGCAAAACGGTGGTCATTCCATCGCACGTCAAGCACAGCGGGCGGGCGATTTCGTGCTGCCGGATTTTGGATGTTTTTCAGCCGGTGCGCGAGGATTTTCGGAGCGGGGAAGTGGCGTATGCCGTGCGTTGATTTTTAAATTTCCCACGCCACGACTTCCCAACTCTCCCCGGTCAAATCCTCGGTGTAACTGTGGAAAATCTCGAACCCGACGCGGGCGTGGGCACGCAGCGAACGGGTGTTCCGGGTGGCAATTTCAGTGATAATCAATTGATATTCATCCCGGTACGACTCGGCGAGCAAATAGTACATCCCATCAAAAGTGCCCCGCCCGCGCGCTTTTTCACCGACGCAAACTTGCCCCATCGCCATCCAACGCCAGTCGGAAACGGGGCGGTTTTCCCATTCCAAATTTTCCAACATCGCAAACATCGGATCCAAAACGGGCACGGCTGACCGAAAATCCGGCGGCATGGCCAAGCAATATCCGACCACTTCGTCGCCCATTTTTGCGATGGCAGCAGGCGCGGCGGTGTTCATTTTTTTCAAAACATCGAAGGTGTGGCGGACGGTCACGAACCCTTCGCGTGCCGCGATTTCTGGCGAAACGGTGGAAACGTGGTTGGCCGATTGCAAATCTAAAATTTGTCGAATTTCGTCGTCGGACGAGACGAGGTGGAAGGTGATTTCCATTTTTTTTGAAAATGTTTTGGTTGAGATTGCGGGAAAATTATGGGTACAAGCCATTGATTGAAAGCATTGCCCGGATTTCAACCCGCTCTGGTAAATTAAATTCGAGCAATTTAGATGTCGCTTTTCCAACATTGGTCAATGGAATTATCAGGCCGTTTTCTGCTCGAAAATGGTCGAACCAGTTTTGCTTTCGTGGATGAAAAAGTGGGACGATTTTCTGGCTGGGCGGAAGCAACGAACCCAAATTTGGGCCTTTTTTCCAGTTGCAAAATGGGCAGCAGTTGGCAAGGTTGTCGAGCGAATTTGGCCCATCGTGTTGCAGGCCGATGATGTGTTCGACGTGAAATTCGTAGTTGGCAATCAGTTGTGGAATGCGGCAATATTCGCAGCGGTGTCCTGCTCGCTCGATGACCAATTTTCGCACCCATTTTGAAATGTAAACGCTCATTTTGGGGCGATTTTTAGCAATGCCTTGGTTTTTGCCAATTGAACGAGGTGGTCGAGCAGCATATATTTTTCCATTTCTCGGTGCTCCTCGACCGACAAACCGGCGGATTTGTTTTTTTCCAACAGAAAATTGACCCGCTGCTGCGAACGTTCCGAGGACTTGAACGACAACACTTTTCGTGGTGAAAGATTGGCCAGAAATTGGGCAAATTCTTCAAATAAGAAAACGGGTTCTGCTACCATTTTTATCAATTTTATGGCAAAATAAATGGATTAATCACTGCAAACCTACTTCTATTTTCAAAAAAAGCAGAAATCGAAGAAAGTAAAAGTCAGTTGCTATGTTTGCGCCGATTTCGCCGCCATCAAATCACCAAATGGCCAAATCACCGAATCTCCAAACATGAATCTCACTGCCATTTCCATCCGTCGCCCCTCGCTCGTCATCGTGCTGTTTGCGGTGCTGACCTTTTTGGGCGTGGCGAGTTATTTCACCTTGCCGATCGAATTGACGCCCAAATTTTCCGCGCCCGTCGTCACGATTATCACGATTTACCCGGGCGCGTCGCCGTCGGAGGTCGAAAATGCGGTGTCCAAACCGATCGAGGACGCGATTTCCTCGGTCGAGGGCATTGACCAAATTCAAGTTGGCTCGAACGAAAACACCAGTTTTATCGCCGTCGAATTCGAGCAGCAGGTGGATTTGGACAAGGCCGTGCAGGAATTGGAGCGAAAAATCAACCCCGTCAAATCCGTTTTTCCGAAGGAAGTCCGCGCCCCGTTCATCAATAAATTTGCGTTGGACGAACTGCCGATTTTGAAATTGGCGGTTTTTGGAAATGTGCAGGGCACGGCGTTTTTTGATTTGATAAAAAACCGGCTCGTCCCGGAGATTTCGACCGTGCCGGGCGTGGCGCAGGTCACTGTTTTGGGCGGCGAGGAGCGCGAAATCCGGGTCAATATTTCATCCAAAAAATTGGAGCAATTTGGCCTGTCGCTTTTGCAGGTCGCGCAGGCCGTCAATTTTTCGAACCTCGATTTTCCGACCGGAAAAATCAGCGACGACGACGGCCAAACGCGCATCCGTTTTGCCGGAAAATTTGAAAATTTGGATGAAATCCGCAGACTGGTGATCGGAAAAAGTAAGTTCGGTGCGTCCGTTTTTTTGGAAGACGTCGCCGAAATCCAGGACGGAATCAAAGATGCCGAGGTGCGTTGCCGGACGAACGGGCTGCCCGCAATCGGACTTTCCATCCGAAAACAAAGCGATGCGAACGCCGTCGAAATGTCAAAATTGGTGCTGGCGAAATTGGCCATTTTGGAAAAAAACTACGCGGCGCAGGGCGTCAAATTTGAAATTGTCGCCAATTCTTCGACTTACACAAAAAAGGCGACTGACGGCGTTATCCATGATTTAATTTTGGCAGTTTTGCTCGTTGCTGCGGTTATGTTGCTTTTTTTGCATTCTATGCGAAATGCTTTGATTGTGCTGGTTTCGATCCCGGTGTCCATTTTGAGCACGTTTGTGATGATGCGTGTTTTTGGATATTCATTGAATTTGATGTCGTTGCTCGGCCTGTCTTTGTCCATCGGGATTCTGGTGGACGACGCAATCGTGGTCATCGAAAATATTTACCGGCACCTCGAAATGGGCAAAAACCGCGTCCAAGCCAGTTACGATGGCCGGATGGAAATCGGGTACACCGCCATTTCGATTACGTTGGTGGATGTCGTGGTTTTTTTGCCCATCATTTTTACCGTCGGGCTCGTCCCGAATTTGATGCGGCAGTTTTGCATGACGGTTTTGACCTCGACTTTGATGTCGCTGCTCGTTTCGTTCACGCTCGTACCGTGGCTGACTTCGCGTTTTGGGAAGACAGAAAGGTTCGACGGTCGGCATTTTTGGGGGCGTTTGGTTTTGAATTTTGAAAAACTGCTCGACTGGATTTCCGAAGGTTTTGTCACCGCGCTGCGGTTTGCTTTGAAAAATGTTTTTACCCAAATTTTTACGGTGGCGGCGGCGGTCGGGCTGTTTCTCGCCTCGTTTTTGCTGGTGACGCGTGGCTACATCGGCAACGCTTTTTTTGACCCCGGCGACCGCGGGCAATTTTTGTTGAATGTTGAAACCCCAAAAAATGCCTCGCTCGCGCAGACCGACGAACTGGTAAAAAAGGTGGAAAACTGGCTTTCGCAAAAAACAGTTATCGAAAAAACGTACACGACCGTCGGCACGACCAATAAATTATTTGGTTTGACGGCTCCCTATTTTGCCGAAATCCATGTTTTTGTGCGTGGTGGCGACGATGGAACGACTGCCGTGCCGACCAATATTTTTGCCCGCCAAACCAAAATCCAACTCGAAGAACAGTTTCCCGGGGCAAAATTTTCGGCCAATCCGATCGATATTTTGGGGCTGTCTTTTTCGCCGATCGAGATTTTGCTCTGCGGCCCAGACCTCGACAGCCTGCTCGTTATTTCAAAAAAAGTAGAAAAAGAAATGGCCAAAGTGCCGGGCTGCGTCGAGATCACACCGTCGGTCGAGGGCGGGAATCCTGAAATTTCAATCGAGACAAACCGGCAACGGCTGTCCGATTTTGGTTTGACGATGGCGCAAGTTGGCTTGACCTTGCAAACTGCATTTTCTGGAAATACCGATGCAAAATTTCGAGATGCTGGAAATGAATATCCGATCCGTGTGGCTTTGGATGCTTTTGACCGAAAAAATGTCGAGGACATTAAAAATTTGAGTTTGGTCCATCCGCTCGGCGGGACGGTTTTTTTAAAACAATTCGCGGAAATTAAAGAGACGACCGCCCCGACCCGGCTCGAACGGCGCGACCGTTTGCCATCGGTTTTGGTCACGGCGCAAGTCATCGGTCGGCCAAACGGTTCGGTGGGTCGAGACATCAAATCTGTTTTGGACAGTTTGCCGATGCCGCCGGGCGCATACATTAAATATGGCGGGGATTTGAAACGCCAAAACCAGGGCATCGGGACGATGGGTTTTGCCTTGTGGACTTCGCTTTTGCTGGTTTATTTGATCATGGTCGCGTTGTACGACAACTGGGTTTATCCGTTCACGGTGCTTTTTTCGATCCCACTTTCTTTGATCGGGGCGTTTTTGGCTTTGGCTTTGGCGAAGGAAAATTTGACGGTTTTCACGGGTTTGGGCTTGTTGATGTTGATTGGTTTGGTTGGGAAAAACGCGATTTTGGTGGTCGATTTTGCGAACCAACTTCGAGAGGAAGGCGTGGAAATCCGCGAGGCACTTTTTCGGGCGACGAAACTCAGGTTTCGCCCGGTTTTGATGACCAATATTGCGATGGTGATTGGTTTGTTGCCGATTGCGCTGGCGACGGGCGCGGGTTCGCACTGGAAAAACGGGCTGGCGTGGGCGATAATCGGTGGACTGAACAGTTCGATGTTTTTGTCGCTGATCGTGATTCCGGTGATTTATTGGGCGTTCGACCGAGGGCTGGCGATGGTGGGTTTGAACAAAAGACGGAAAGTGGAATTTGAGGAATGATTAATTTTTAAACACTAAAATTTCGAGGTAAAAATGGCAAACTATCAATTCAAATTTGACAATCAGACCAATATCGGCGGTGCGTTTTCGGGCATCGGCTGCATGTTGATGGGCATTTTGACGGTCGTCGCGGGTTATTTTATCATCAAAGGTTTGTACTGGTTTTTGTACTTTTTGACGCCGGTTTTGCTGGTGGCGGCTTTGATCATCAATTGGAAAGTGGTGGCTGGTTTTGGGCAGTCGCTGTGGAATTTGCTGACGAGGAATCCGTTGGGTGGCTTGCTGGCAGTCGGTCTGACGGTGGTGGCTTTTCCGTTCGTCGCGTTGTTCATTTTTCTGACGGCTTTGGGTTCAAAAAAACTGGAAAAATTGAAAACTGAGATGGGAAAACAAATGGCCGGAAACGTCGAAACGGACGGCGAATATGTTGATTATGAAGAAGTTAAAACGGAAGATGCGACTTGGGAAGAGGTGAAACCGATCGAGCCGTCCGCGCTGCCGGAGAAAGTTGAACGACCTAAAAAACAGGAAGGGAAGCGGCCTGAAAATCCTTACGATGACATGTTTAAGGAAAATTAGAACAGGTAATTTGTTTCCAATCGGAACGAAACGTTGCAGCCACTGCAATCGTAATCCAAGGTGTCCGGGAATTTCAGACCGGGCTGGTACGGTGTAAATTCGATGCCGCCCATCCATTCTTGGCCGCCGGGCAGGTCAATTTCAAAATCATAAACCATCAAACGGTACCGGGCTGTCGGCTCGACCGAAACGGCAAATGCCGGGACTTCAAAAACATAGTTTTTGCCCGTTTTTGCCTCAAAATGGACGGTTTCGGATTCCCAAATTGCCGTGCTGTCCTTAAAAAGTTTGATGGTCAAATCTGGGTCGGTGTTGGAGATGATGTCCCACGACTCGCCGTTTTTGTTTTTTTCCGGAAATTTGAGGATGGTGAATTTTTTCAGTTCCATTTTTTGCGGGGTGGTTTCGGTTTCGCAATCGCAACTAGACAGGCCAGCCGAGGGGCAGAGTTTTTCTTTTTTGCAACTGGAAAAGAGGAGGATGGCGAAGAAAAATATGGGAAGTTTCATTTTTTGGATGGAATGAAAGTGGGCGTGAAATGGATTTCACGCCCACTTTGGTTAAAAATTTACTGAATCTCAATCACTTTGGTTTTGAAAGTACCATGTTCAAATTGAATTGTATCCGGATGAGATGATTTCCATTTGGGCTTTTCAACCTCCATCATTAATTCATAACGCCCTTCAACTACTCTTTTTGTTGAATCGTAATTAGTAACCAAAAACCAACTTTCCGACGGAATTGGCCGATAAGTGTCTTCAATTTCATCCAATTCTAAGTGATAGAAATGAAAAGCAGCATAAAGTGTATCGCGATTATCAGATTCTTTTCTGCCCAATTGATAAATTCTGCCTTTTTCCAAAGGGATATTACTAATTGTAAGGAGGTCGCTGCCGAGTATGGACAAAAAAAATGAAAAATTTCCTTTACTGAAATTTACATATTCAGCCGCACCGGGTAAAAATGGTCGTTTTTTCCCATTAAAAAGTACAAAATTTCCATTGAAATCATTGTGAATTTCGTCAGCGGGTTGATTTATGGATGTACTTTCAGACCGATTATAAACAGGGTCTTTTTGGCAAGAGTAAAAAATTAACGAGATTGGAAAAATCAAAAGAATTAAGTTTTTCATAGTATTAGTTTTTATTTTTTATCATTTTTTGCGAATAAACTCGGTTGTTCGCCAAAATATTTATAAAATAAAAACCTTCTGGCAAATTGGCAACGTCAAATGAATATGCAAATTCAGAAACCTTAATATAGTTTACTTTAAATTTTTGCCCGGAAATTTTTACCACCTCAATTCCTTGAAAGTCTTGGAGTCGATTAGTTAGCGTAATAGTACAAGTTTCACTTGCCGGATTTGGGCTTAAAAATATTTGAGGAGTGGCCTCTACTTCATTTATTTTGGAGACTTTATTTCCAGTACCGAGACATGAACTGCAATTTGGAATACTAAATTTCTTTATTCTCGTTACCGCAACCCCATCATTGGAAACAACTGTCAATCGGATATAATAATCAGGACATGCCAAAGGCAATGATAAGGCTATGGTTGGCGTATTGCCCAAAAACTGGCCAGAAGAGAAGTTATTGAAAACGCCTGTTGCATTCCATGACCAAGTATAGTAATATGGTGGCAGCCCGACAAAATCGGAAGGGATTGGAGAAGGCAAAATAATGTTAGCAGATAAAACAGTTTGGCAAGTTAAAGCACCTGTGATTGAAATATCCAGTTCGGCTGTTTCAATATTGTTGAAAACACTGCAAAAATTGTCTGAAATTCTGGTGGCATTGCAGGTCTTTTGTTTCACTCCATCGTTATCAATGTAATTAAATACCCCTGTTGCTTGACCATCAAAAGTTATATCGGGATTAGAATAGTGCATAATTGTTCTAAGAGATGCCGCCAAACAAATCGTAGGATCAAATACCCCCATAATAGTTCGATAACCATTCGAGGAATTGCCGGCGAATAAATAACCAAAATTATAATCCGGAGACTCCGATTCATTACCGCAATTCCATTCTTCATTGTGCCTTGCACCAAACAAATGTCCTAATTCATGATTGAAGGTAAAAAACATGTGGTCAATCGAAACAATTCCAAATGCTGCGTCCTTATCATTACCCAAATCATTGATTTTGTTAACGACGCCTAATACTTGAACCGGAACTCCATTATTAACAAACGTCCAAGTATGATGCGCTAATAATATTGCCAAATCTGCTTTATTATCTGACTTTAATTGTTGAGCCAAAGTAGCAAATGCAATTGCATCTTCATTTGGCTTATCTATCGATAAATCCATTTCAAAAGGAAACACCACTTTGACTCGAACAGATTGGTTGGTTATTCCACTATTCATAAGAATCGTATTTTGAACCGGGGCGATAATGCCAAAATAAAATGCAGTTCCATACATCCCATAAGTTGACATCAAATAATCAAACCCATCTTGTGTAACCAATACCAAAACGGAAACAATAGCAGGACAATCATTGATATTGCAAGAAGGCCCTTGCCCGACACCGCCAGATGGATTTTCGCCGCCCGAAATGCAAGTCCCCAAATCATACCCTTCGTTTTTCCGCACCAGCATCGAATATCCTACTTTTATCGGAATCAATTCAAACTGCACGGAATCGGCCATCAAAACACCTGCGTAGGCTCCACCTTTTTGCAAAATACAAACATGGCCGCCGCGATTGGTCATGCCCCCACCCCAAAAATAACCATCTTGGTATGTTTCGGTGTGCGAAGATTGAGCCTGCACCGTTCCCGAAACGCCCGGCATCGTAAATGAAAACGAACCGGGATGCTCCAGTGCGACCTGTGGATTGACCCGCAGCAAAGTCACCGCTCCGGCAAAAGGGTCGGCCTGAACATTGGAGTACCTTTGGTACTGCTCGCTGTTCATCTGAATTTCGGAAAGTGTAGCCACGTCAAAAAGATTGGTTTGGCTAAAAATGGGAGGGAAGAGGGTCGCCAGAAAATATGCCAAAATTGGAATTTTGAGGCGAAAGTGGTTGGATGTTGGTCGTTTTGCCCGCTCGTCGGTATTTTTTACAAACCGAAACGGGGGGGGGGGCAAAACGATGTTTGGTAAAAGTTGAATTTTGAAAACATGGACGTAAAAATTAAATGGTTAACGAATATTTGCGCCAACAAAAATAGACATCTATTTTGGATTTCAAAATTTGAACAAAAATAAATGACCAGACTCTCCGTCAACATCAACAAAATCGCCCTCATCCGAAACGCGCGCGGCGGCAACCTGCCCGATTTGGTGCAAATCGCAAAAGACATCGAAGCGTTCGGCGGGCAGGGAATCACCGTTCACCCGCGACCCGACCAACGGCACATCCGTTTCGATGACCTACCGCTTTTGAAAAATGTGGTGACCACCGAATTCAACATCGAAGGAAATCCAACGCCCGATTTTATTGATTTAGTTTTGAAAAACAAGCCACACCAAGTGACGCTCGTGCCCGACCCGCCGGGTGTTTTGACTTCCGACACGGGTTGGGATATGGTAAAATACCAAAGTTTTTTGCGGGACGTGGTTTCGGTTTTTCAAAAAGAAAATATCCGCGTCTCCCTTTTTTGCAACGCCGAACCAAAAATGGTGGAAGCCGCCGCGACGACCGGCACCGACCGAATCGAATTTTACACCGGAAGTTTTGCCAAAAAATATGCGGACGACCCGAAAAAAGCAGTTGCACCTTTTACCAAAAGTGCCAAAATTGCCCACGAAATCGGGCTGGGGATCAATGCCGGGCATGATTTGAATCTTGATAATTTGCGGTTTTTTAAAGAAAATTGCCCCCATCTTTTGGAGGTTTCCATCGGGCATGCTTTGATTTCGGATGCCTTATATTTTGGTCTGGCGAACACGATTCGGATGTATTTGCGGCAGTTGCGGTGAATGGTTTAGGAGGTTTAGGAAGTTTAAGAGGTTTAATCTAAATTTTACAAAACGGCTTTAAACCTGCTGCATTGGGCAAATTTTCGCTCAAAACAATTTGAATTTAAAGAGAGTGTCCTACATTTGGCCGAATAAATTGCGAAGCAAGTCCCACCTTCGCTCCCCTGAAAGAAACGCTATTTTGTAAAAAACAGGAAATTTTAACCCGCCGAAAAATTTTATAAATCCACAGAACATTGGATTTTTGCAAGGCTAAGGTCTCGAATCAAAGATATTTTAGTATCCATTCTATTTATTAACCAAATCAATTTTTCGTATGAAAAAAATTCTTCTAACGCTAGTCTGGTGCTTGGCTTTTGTTGGCTTGGCTTCGGCACAGCGAACGGTTGTCGGCACGATTATCGGCGACGACGGAGAACCACTCATCGGTGCTACCGTGAAGGTAAAAGACACCAATGCAGGTGCAGTTACCGACATCAACGGTAAGTTTTCGATCAGTGTACCCGCAGGTGCAAGCGCACTTGTGGTCAGTTACACCGGTTTTGACACGCAGGAAATCGCGCTCGGCGCATCGAACGTCGTGGACGTTACGATGAAAACCGGCGAAATTCTTCGTGAAGTGGTGGTCACTGCTTTGGGTGTCACGCGGTACAAAAACGAACTGCCCTATTCTGCCCAAAAGGTGGATGGCAGCGAGGTTTCTGGTGCCCGCGATGCCAATGTGGTGAATGCGCTCAGCGGTCGGGTGGCCGGATTGAACATCAAACGCAACAACAATCTGGGCGGCTCGACGAACGTCGTGTTGCGCGGCAGCAAATCTTTGTTGGGCGACAATCAGGCTTTGTTCGTGGTGGATGGTGTTCCGATGGACAACTCGAACACCAACACCGCCAACCAAACCACCGCTCGCCTCGGCTATGACTATGGCAGTGCTGCGAACGACATCAATGCGGATGACGTTGAAAGTGTAACGGTTTTGAAAGGTGCTGCGGCTTCGGCACTTTATGGCATGCGTGCTGCGAACGGGGTGGTGATGATCACGACCAAAAAAGGGAGCAAAGCCAATGGTTTGGGAGTTTCGGTGAATACTGGCATTAATGTCGGGATGATTGACCCAAGCACTTTTATTAAATACCAAACCAAATACGGTGGTGGTTATGGCGCGTTTTATGAAGATGACTCAGGTTTTTTCCTTTCACGCGACATTAATGAAGATGGAACGCCCGATTTGGTGATGCCGACTTCGGAAGATGCTTCGTGGGGCGGGAAATTCGACCCAAATCTGCAAGTTTATCAATGGGATGCTTTTGACCCATCTTCACCGAATTTTGGCAAATCAAGACCGTGGGTGGCTGCGGCCAATTTGCCAAACACGTTTTTTGAAACGGCGGTTGGCAATTCGCACAACATCACGATTGATGGCAGCAACGACAAAGGTTTTTTCAAACTCGGGTACACGAGAGCTGGCGACAAAGGCATTTTGCCAAACAGCCAGATCAACAAAAACATGATCAATTTTGGCTCTTCTTTCAAATTGACCGACAAACTCACGGTGTCTTCTGCCGTCAATTTCACCTCGACCGATGGCCTCGGGCGGTACGGAACGGGTTACGATTCCAAAAACCAAATGACCAGTTTCCGGCAATGGTGGCAGGTCAATGTGGATGTTCAAGAACAAAAGGATGCGTACTTCCGCACCAAAGAGAACATCACTTGGAACTGGGCTGACCCGAGCAACCTCGTGCCGATTTATTGGGACAATATTTATTGGGTTCGTTACGAAAATTACCAAAATGACCACCGCAATCGTTATTTCGGAAATTTGTCCGCGACCTACAATGTTACGAAATGGTTGGATGTGGTCGGACGTGTTTCGCTGGATCAATATTCAGAAAAACAAGAGGAAAGAATTGCCGTGGGCAGTGTGGACGTTCCTGAATATCAACGGTTCAACCGGAATTACCAGGAAGTCAACTACGATTTGATGGGGATGATCAAACCGCTGAACATCACGGACAAATTGTCTTTCTCTGGTTTGGTGGGAACGAACATCCGGAAACAGGAAATTTCTTCCATCCGGTCGAAAACCAATGGTGGGCTTTCTATTGCGCGTGTTTACTCGCTTGCCAATTCAAAAAGTTCGCTTTTGGCACCGGTCGAAAGGGAAACACAACTTGAAGTGGACGGTGTTTTCGGACAAGGAAGTTTGAGCTGGGACCACTGGGCTATTTTGGATTTGTCCATGCGCCGTGACCAAGCCTCTACTTTGCCAGCCGCTAACAACATTTTTTACTACCCGTCGGCCTCTTTGGGCTTGATTTTTTCAGAATGGATTGGTGCAAACAAAGCACTTTCTTTTGGTAAAATCCGCCTGAATTATGCCGAAGTAGGCAACACGGCACCGCCATTGACTATTTTTGATACTTACACACAGGGTTCCGTTTTTGGGGAGGCTTCCTTGGCTACCGTTTCCAACGGTACACAAGAATTTTTAATTGCAGCAACCAAAAACAACTCGAACTTGAAACCGGAAAGAACTAAAAGCTACGAAGCAGGTCTGGAAGCACGTTTTATGGAAGATATGTTTGGTTTTGATTTTACTTATTATAAAATGAATACCATCAATCAAATCCTCCAAGCGGATGTTTCGCGTGCTACCGGTTACAGTGCAAAATTTATCAATGCTGGCGAAGTTGAAAACAAGGGCGTGGAGGTTTCTGCTTTTATCCGCCCATTCAATGGCCGCAATTTTAAATGGAGAATGGACTTGAACTTCGCCCGCAACCGTAATAAGGTGGTCGAACTTACAGATGGGATCGACAACTTGTTGTTGGCCAGCATGCAAGGCGGTGTTTCAATCAACGCTACACTCGGCCAACCTTATGGCACGATCAAAGGAAAGGATTTTGTGTATTTGAACGGTCAAAAAGTAGTCGGAGCAAACGGTGCCTATGTTCAATCGGTCTCTTCGAACATCACCATTGGCAATATCAATCCAGATTGGACGGGTGGCATTTCCAACTCGTTTTCCTACAAAGGCATTTCGCTGGGCTTCTTGATAGACATCCGTCAAGGCGGCCAGTTGTTTTCACTTGACCAATATTATGGATTGGCAACGGGCCTTGCAGAAGAGACCGCAGGTCTGAACGAGTTGGGCAAAGAAGTCCGCGCACCGCTTGCGGATGGCGGCGGCATCCTTATTCCAGGCGTATTGGCCGATGGAACGCCCAACACAAAACGTTACAATGCTACTGATTTTGGCATTTATGGCTATCGCCGCAACCCGGCAGCCGGATTTATTTATGATGCCAGTTTTGTAAAACTCAGAGAGGTGACACTCGGCTTTGATTTGCCAACCAGGTTCATCAAAAATGGATCAGTTAAAGGCATTCGCTTGAGTCTTTATGGCCGCAACTTGTGGATTATCGACAAAAACCTTCCACACGCCGACCCAGAAGACGGGATGAGCTCCGGCAACGTTCAAGGCTACCAAGTGGGCAGTTACCCAACTTCCCGCACGATGGGCGTGAACCTCAATGTCAAATTTTAATTTTAAAAATAAAATATCATGAAGAAAATATTTTTTCTGATTATCACTTTTACAATGTTTTCTGTCGCTTGCAACAAAGATTTTGGCGACATAAATGTTGATACAAAAAGACCCTCGTCGGTGACGCCGGGCACCTTGTTTTCATTTGGGGCAAAGGAAATGATAGATGTCGTGACCTCACCAAACGTGAACCGTAACATTTTCAGGTACCTGGCCCAGCAATGGACAGAAACGACTTACATCGACGAGGTGAATTATGACATCAGCACCCGGAACATTCCGCAAAATTTCTGGAACATCATGTACGTCAATGTTCTGAACAACATCAAAGAATGTCAGAAATTGATTCCGAGCCAGAATGCTGCATTTTTCCCGCCGGGGGTGCAAGCCAATCAGGATGCCATTTGCGAGCTGTGCAATGTGTACGTTTATTCGACTTTGGTCAATACTTTTGGGAATATTCCGTACTCCGAAGCACTCAACATTGACAAGCCACAGCCGAAATACGATGATGCGGCTACCATTTACACCGATTTGATTGAGCGGTTGAACCGCGCAATTGGCAAAATCAATACTGCCGAAGGCGGTTTTGGTCCAAATGACATCGTTTTCGGCGACGACCAAGCTGCTTGGAAACGTTTTGGCAACTCACTCAAACTCCGTTTGGGTATGATGTTGGCTGACGTGGACAATGCCAAAGCTGGTGCCATCGTAAAAGATGCTGCTGCCGGATGTGTGCTTACTGTAGACGACAATTTGTATATGCATTACTTGACCTCTCCACCGAACACCAATCAAATTTGGGTGGATTTGGTGCAAAGTGGTCGTAAAGACAATGTTGCTGCCAATACTTTGGTGGATGCAATGAAGGCGCTCAACGACCCGCGTGTCCCTGCCTATTTCACAACAGATGCTGCCGGCGGATATTCTGGCGGTATTTATGGCGAGGGCAACAACTATTCGACTTTCTCAAAACCAGCCGACAGATTGCTTGCACCTGATTTCGAAGCCACTTTGTTTGATGCTTCCGAATGTCATTTCTTTTTGGCAGAAGCAAAAGAGCGTGGTTACGATGTCCCGGGCACAGCTGAGGAGCATTACAATGCTGCAATCACCGCTTCCATGGAATATTGGGGCGTTGCAGCAGCAGATATTGCTACTTATTTGGCGCAACCAAGCGTGGCTTATGCCACTGCTGCCGGTGATTTTAAAACAAAAATCGGTACGCAAAAATGGATTGCGATGTACAATCGTGGCCACGAAGCATGGACGGAATACCGTCGCCTCGATGCCCCGAGTTTGGTTGCACCACCAGATGCCGATAGCGTTTTGCCACTTCGCTACACCTATCCTGTTCAAGAGCAAAACTTGAACACTGCAAACGTGACGAGTGCTATCAGCGTGGACAAAGTAGACGTAAAACTTTTCTGGGATAAGTTCTGATTTTTTAAAAATCAAATAGGAATGGCACTGCTTTTCAGCCGTTGATTTTGAAAAGCAAAGCCGCCTCGACCAAAAGTTGAGGCGGCTTTTTTTATGAAGCTGCATTATGCGCAAAGGCGATTTTTTATGCCGACACTGGTCGATGAAATGTGGGAATCATGTAATTCTTACCCAGAAAAGTGTAATGTTTTTGTTTATAGCCACCCTGATTTTTGTTCCGTGAAAACCAATTTCACACTCGTCCTGCGAGGTTGCGGGAAACTTAAAATTCAACAAAAATGAAAAAGATATTTTTTGAAATCGCTGCAATCGCAGTTTTTTTTAGCGGAATCGTTCTGTTCGGATGCCAGTCGCCCAGTGAAAAAACAGACAAAGCACAGGACAAAGTGGCCGATGCCCGCGAAGATTTGAAAGAAGCACAACAGGACGCTGCCGCTGCTGCCCAAAAAGCGGCGAAAGCAGAAGAATGGAAAGTTTTCAAAAGTGAAACCGAGGTGAAAATCGAAAACAACAAAACGCGCATCGCCGAACTGCGGGATAAAATGAAAAAATCGGGCAAGACGATGGACAAAGTTTACGCCGCGAACATTGATTTGCTGGAAGAGCGGAACAAGAAATTGAAGGAAAGATTGGATGCCTACGAAACCTCGCAAAGCGATTGGGAAGCCTTCAAACGGGAGTTCAACCACGACATGGACGAACTTGGACAGGCGTTGAAAGACTTTACGGTCAACAATAAAAAATAAAATCAGGGGTGAAAATTCAAGATAGAAGCTAAAACAGTTTGAATTGAAAGAAGGAACAAAAGACAGCACCATTTTCCCAACCGTTCAGCCCACAGGCTGGGCGGTTTTTTTTTGACAGCAATTCTAAAAAAGGTGTGAATTGTGTAAGTTTTTTTCAAGTTTGTGTAAGGTTTACAAGTGAAAACCAACCCCATATTGTACCCTCAAATTAATTCATTTCATCCCGAAAGCATGTTTGCCGATGTTGCCATCTTCATCAACTACGGCAATTTTACCTGAAAATTTTAAAAAAAAGGCAATGATAGAAGTTCGCAAACATGGGATCATCCTCGAAAAAACAGACTTGGGTTTTGAAAAAGACGGCGTTTTGAATCCTGCAGCCATCCGCGAGGGTGAATTTGTACACGTTTTTTACCGGGCGGTGAGCACTGGAAATTATTCGACTGTCGGCTATTACAAAACGCGCGACCCGCTCACCGTGGAGTTTCGACAAGATACACCCGTACTTTTTCCACAATTTGAATACGAATCGCAAGGCGTGGAAGACCCACGGATCACGAAAATCGACGACACGTTTTACCTCACCTATTCTGCCTACGATGGCATCAACGCGATGGGCGCGGTGGCGATTTCGAAAGATTTGATCACTTTTGAAAAGTTGGGGATTATCACGCCGCAGCTCAATTTTGATGATTTCAAACGACTTGCCGGCTCAAAAAAGCCTCTCAACAAAAAATATGCGCGTTTCAATGATCGGCACCGTCGTTTTACCGGGACGAACAAAACGGTTTTAGTTTGGGACAAAAACTTGATTTTTTTCCCTCGACGAATTGGTGGCCGCTTACATTTTTTGCACCGGATTAAACCCGACATCCAAATCGCGGCGGTCGAGAATTTGCAAGATTTGACAAAAGAGTACTGGGAAAATTACCTGCTCCATTTTGACGAAAACACCGCGATCACCCCAAAATACAACCACGAAGTGAGTTACGTGGGCGGCGGCTGTCCGCCAATCGAAACGGAGCATGGCTGGTTGATCATTTATCACGGCGTTTACGATACCGTCCGGGGATATGTTTACACGGCCTGCGCGGCTTTGCTGGATTTGGAAAATCCGTGGAAAGTGCTTGCCCGGCTGCCCTATCCGTTGTTCAAACCAAAAGAAGAATGGGAAATCACGGGAGAGGTGAGCAACGTTTGTTTCCCGACCGGGGCAGTCCAATTTGACGACACTTTGTACATATATTATGGTGCTGCGGACAAACGGATTGCCTGCGCGTCGGTGAGTTTTTCGGCACTTTTGGAAGAGCTATTAAATCACAGATCCAAAACCTGAAACGAAAAAGCATGAATTTTAAAGGAAATTAAATGTTTTTCAGTGTGTTTTCGCAGCGTTCTTTTATTTGTTTGAAAAAAGGACGGGTTGAGATCCTCATCCCAAAAGCAGTCAGCCGTACACTTTTAGTTTTTGGAAAAATGGAATGGTTAACGATTCCATTTTTCCAAAAACTAAAAGTGTACGGCTGAAAATGGTATTATTACAAAGTTGAAGCCGATTTGAAAATCCGGTTCCAATTAATTCCCTCTGCCATGTTGCCATTTTTGGTAGAAAACCAGATAAAAAGCGGCTTCCCAACCACGTGATCTTCCGGAACGTACCCCCAAACCCGGCAATCTTCGGAGTTGTGCCGGTTGTCGCCCATGCACCAATAGTAATTTTGTTTGAAAGTGTAGGTCGTCGTTTCTTGCCCGTTGATGATGAATTTGCCGTTTTTGATCACCAGTTCATTGCCCTCGTAAACCCGGATAATCCGTTCATAAAAAGCAATGTTCGAGGCCGTGAGCGGGGTAGTTTCCCCTGCTTTTGGCACCCAAATCGGACCGAAATCGTCCACGGTCCAAGCCGAGTGCGCTGTGTCATATGGAAAAAAGTAGCCAGGTTGCGCATCATGAATCACCGGTTCAACTTTCATGCCGAGTGCTTTTACCTTTTCCAATTGCTGTTCGTCGAGGAAATATGCACCGTCTGACGAAGTTGCATGATCAGGGAGGCTCACACCCAATTCATCCAATTTCGAAGCACTGATATTTCCGAAAATCTGATAGGCAAATTGCATGTGCGTTGGATTTTGCGCCGCCAGGCCGTTGATAAAAACCTGCTTGTTGCGGATGACCAACGAATCGCCGGGCAGCGCGATGCACCTTTTTATATAATGGTCTTTTTTGTCGATCGGTCGGGTGACGATTTCGAAGTTTCCCGTGGCAGCGCGGTGCGTTTTTGGGTCCAAATAACGCATCCGGATTTTGTCCGGCGCGACCCGCTGTGCCCCAACTCGCAAGGCTTGATAAATATCAAAAGTCCTGCCGGGCGTCAAAATGACGCTGTCGCCCGCCGGGAAATTGAAAACGATCGGTTTGTTCCGGTCAATATTTTCCAAAGCAGGCAAGCGAAAATAAGGCAGCGCAGGTTTTTTCAAATACGATTCCCGTGCCAGCGCACCGTCCATGTCTTGCGAAAAACGGTTGTGAACCAACGGAAATTGAACCACCGTCATCGGTGTCCGAATGCCATAATGTGCTTTCGAGACAAACAAAAAGTCGCCCACTTTCAAAGTGCCTTCCATCGAAGAAGTCGGGATGACAAACGCCTCGATCAAAAACATCCGGATAAACGCCGCCGCAAAAACCGCAAAAATGATGGCCTCTGCCCACTCGCGCACCGCCGGTTTTTTGAAAACGGTGTTGGCTTCCAATTTTTTCAAAGCCAATTTGTCCTTTTTTTCCGTCGCTTCGTGGAGTTGCTGGTGGTATTCGCGTTCTTTATCCAAAATCGGCCCCTCATATTTGGCTGTTTTGCTCGCACCAATCATAAAAAACGAAATCGGAGCGTAAATCACTGCCAAGGCCGCGTCCCAAAAACTATGTTTTCCGAACGACCGGACCATGTCCACCGCCAAACCGGCGTAAATGAAAATATTGACAATCGGAAACAGCAACCACGCCGCAAAACCGGGTTTCCTGCCCACGATTTTGCACCATTCCACCGCCGCCACGCCCGGTACGAGGGCTTTCCAGCCCGGAACCCCTGCTTTTTCAAACACTTTCATCAAACTCACGCCGAGCAGGATGTATAAAATCAGGATAAAAATCAGGACACCCATTTTGATTTACGATTTTTGATTTACGATTTACGAATTTTGGCAAAATGCGTAAATTCAGATTTATTTTATTTATTTCCTGACTGGTGGCATGTATCATTCTGGGCGAAGTGAATAATCTGAATTAAAATATTCACCCAGATTCTTCACTTCGTTCAGAATGACACGCGCCCGTCTGCCGTCTATCGTCCGCCGTCCGCCGTTGCTTCTTCGCCTTTTTTCCGCCGTTTCCGCCTTGTTTTGAAAAGTTCAACGACTTCTTCCTTGTCCAAAAAAGCAAATTCAACAAACTGCGTGGCCACAAAACGTTTGATGTCTTGATAATCTCGGCCGCGTTTGTCGATGAATTTTTTCAACAATTTTTTGATGTAAACCATCGAGTTTTTTTCGAAGGCTTGGTTGAATTGTTGGTTGCTGAAAATTTTCATGTACAAACTGAAAACCTTCGTCAATTCAAAATATTCGGCATAATTAGCCTCCGACAAACCATTGATCAGGCGGGTAAAGTAATTTAAAATGACCTGCCGGACGCACTCATTTTCGACAGACAAGCCCTCGTGCCCGTTGTAAAATTCCGTAACAGCGTCCACCGTTTCGGGGTGGGTGTAGCCGAGCGAGTGGATTTTATCTGCAATTTGGTAGTAATCCGTGATTTTGTCCGGCACGGATTTGTCCACCAAAGCACTCATCCGCTCGTCTTCCGTGGCTGACATTCGCAGGTTTCCGGCATAAAGTGAGAGCAAAAACCGGAGATATTTTTCGTCAAATTCCCGGAAACTTTTCCGCTCGCGGACAAAATGCGCCACGAAATCGCCCTTTTCGGCGCGGTCGATTTCCATGAAATTCCCATAAATGCAGAGCATTTCGAGGTATTCTTTCGTGCCGAAAAACGCTGGGTTGTCCAAAAACGCTTTAATTTTTGGTTGCAAACTCGAGTTGTCCGTGCCATGCTCGAAACGTTTCAAAAGGAAAAGCCGCAGTGCCGAAAAATTGGCAATCATCTCGCCGAGCGACGTGGGGAAGTCGGCGGAATAGTACATTTCCTTTTTAAATTGGTTGGCGTAGCGGGTGTAAATGCCCGTGCGGAATTTCAGGTCATGTGAATTCGGCAAATTTTGAGATTGCAAAAAACTGCGGATCCGCTTGTTTTCAATCAAACCGAGCAAATTCGTGATCCAAATATCCGAACTCAGCGCAAATCCCACCGAAATCGTCTGGCCGATCCGCTTTTTCAATTGCTCAAAATGAACGCTTTGGCAAATCGCCAGCAAAATATCTTTAAAATGGTCGTTCGGGCGGATGTATTTATAGTTCGCGTTGATCTCGCCGCGCAGCACCGCGTAACCCATCACCCGGGGCAAGTACATGCCTTCGAAAAGCGGGTTGATCAGGAATTTTTCAAAAGTCACTAATTGCAGCGGGGCTTCGGCAGCCACTTCGTGGTGCAGTTCTGAGATGTACGGCTCGATTTGCGTCCGCAATTCTTGGTACAATTCGTCCTCTTCTTCTTCGAGGTACTGCGCCAAAATTTCTGAATTTTGGATCGCGCCGGCGATTTCCTGCAACCGCTCGTAATATTTATCGGCTAAATCTTGCATAATTTGAACTTTGAACGATGAATTATGAACGATGAACTATGAACCGAAAAGAACAATTCGCAGGTTCATAGTTCATCGTTAAGAGTTTATAGTTTAAAAAAGACCTGATAGAACCACCAAAGGCTCTATCAGGTCTGTGAAAAATCTTATTGAAATTATCGGCGACAAACGTAATCAGACTTTTTGAAAAATATAAGATTTTTAAAAAGTTGTTCGCCAAAAAAACGAGTGTCGGGTTGACTTTGAGCCAACCCGACACTTTCAAAAATTATGCCTCAGCAGGTGCGTCTTCTTTTTTGTCAGTAAAAACATCGGCGACAGCATCCACGATAGAATCCACTTTTTCAGAAACCGTATCGGCCACCGAATCTGCAACATCCCCAATTTTTTCGCCAACATTATCTGCCATGTCGGACACTGCCTCTGTTTTTTCTTCCACAAAATCGGAAATCTTTTCAGCGATTGATTCTGTTTTTTCTTCCACATTTTCGGCAACATCGGCAACCGGATCAACCACTGTTTCTACTTTTTCTTCCACAACTTCGACAACTGGTGCAGCCTCGACAACTGGAGCGGCAGCAACCACTTCTTCCACTACATTTTCAACAACCGGAGCGGCAACCACTTCTTCTACCACTTTTTCAACAACCGGCACAGCGGCCACAACTTCTTCAACCACAGGTGCTTCCACAACTTCAGGTGCAGGAGCTTCCACTACTTTTTTGGCTTTCGCGGTGCCGTCTACTTTTTTCGTGAAATCAGCTTTTGCTTTTGCCTCTTGTTTTTTGCGCTCGACGATGCGGCCTTCTTTGATATCCACCCAGTTTGTCAACATTTCGTCCGCTTTTTCTTGGGTCAGTGCGCCTTTTTGCACACCGATTGCCAAATGTTTGCGGTACAAAATACCTTTAAAACGGAGGATTGCATTGACGGTATCGGTCGGTTCTGCGCCAGTCATCACCCAGTGAAATGCGCGTTCTCTGTCCAATTCGATGCTCGCTGGAACAGTGAGCGGGTTGTACGTGCCGATTTTTTCGATAAAACGACCGTCGCGGGGCGAGCGAGCATCAGCGGCGACGATGTGGTAAAAAGGTGCTTTCGTGCGACCTTTCCGTTGGAGGCGAAGTTTTACTGCCATTTTTTGAACGAAAATTTATAGTTATTTGATAAAATCATGCCCGGCGACCTTAATTAAAATTAACCCCGGGCTTTTCGAGGGCGCAAATGTAGAAAAACTCACTGCGAAAAACCAAACTGGATTTACTTTTTCAAAAAATCGGCTTGCCTGCCGCTTTTTTTGGTGAAAAATGGCTGCTGTTTTTAAATACTTGAAAACGTATTTTGGCTAATTAGCGCACCACTTTCCATTCTTGTGCAAACGATTTTCCCCAAAAAAGTCGCGAAATGCCTTCCATAAAATATTGATAACTCACTTTCCAGTAGCCCAATTCCCGAAACCGGCGCGGCGAATGTTGCACTTCAATTTTAGATAAAAATACCACGCGCCCCGTTTTTTGCAAGCGAAAAAACAAGTCGCAGTCCTCGCCAGCGACCAATTTTTCGTGGTAGCCACCGATTTTTTCGAACGCGGCGCGGCGCACGATCTGGCACTCGCCTTTTGAAATTGCCCAGCCCAAATGGATGCAAAACCGGATGGTCGTGTTCATCAAAAAATGGTAAAAACGGTCGGTCGCGGTGGCTTCGGCTGGGTAAATTTGAAGTTTCGAGGTGGCCGCCGAGACTTTGGGGTCGGAAAATTTTTCAAAAATGGTCTCGAAAAAATGGTCGGGCTGCGGGATTCGCACGTCGGCATCGGTGTGAAAAAGGATGTCGCCCGTCGCATGTTTTGCCCCGAAATTTCGCCCGATGGCGATGTTTTGCTTGCCCGTTTTTTGGACAAAAATCACCCTGCCGGGAAATTTTTTGGAAAAACGGCGCACGATTTCTGCCGTGCCGTCGGTGCTCCCGGCATCGGAAATGATGATTTCGAGGCCGTATTTTTCAAAAAATGGGGTGAATTGTTGGATGGTTTCGCCGATGATTTTGGCTTCGTTGCGGGTGGGGATGATGATGGAAAGTTGCCGGTCGATTTCCATTTCAATGCAAAATTTTCAATTTTGTAAAAATATTGAAGTCGAAATCCCAAACAACGCACTTGTCATGCTGGAAGCATGACAAGTGCGTTGTTTGGGATTTGTTCTTTTTTCTAAAAACGAACTGTAATTTTTTGAAAATTATCTCACCACAACCAATTGCCGGGTTTTGACCGAGCCGTCGGCCGCTCTGAAAATCACTGGAAAAACACCCGAATTGATGCCTTCCAATGAAATCCGATTGCCGTTTGCCGACAGGTTTTCGGTTGAAATTTGACGTAAAACGCGTCCCGTCAAATCACGGATTTCAACCTGCCCAACTTGGTTTTCATTTTCAAAAACGATTTTTACAAAATCGCCAGCCGGGTTCGGCGCGAGGCTAAACAATTGGTTTTCAAGCGATTGGGCGTTTTTGGCATTTTCAAAATTCCGTGAATTTGCAGGTTTCGTGCCGGTTGGGATGTTTTGGAGTTGCTCGGCGGAGCAGCCGTTTTTGTCCAAAACCCAAAAAGTGTACGAACCCGCGGCGACGTTGGTGAAAATGCCGGTCGTGCTGTTGACAAAGGTTCCGGTCGGGGTCGAACGCCGATATTTCAGTGGTGCGACGCCGCCCGTGCCGACGACGGTCACTTTGTATTTTCCATTTGGCAAAAGTTCGCTGTCGATGCTGACAAAATCAACCTGCGATGGCTCGACGATGGTGACTGTCAACGATGCCGTGCAGCCGTTCGCGTCGGTCGCAACGACGGTGTAATCGCCCGCCGCGAGGTTTGAAATTGCTGCGGTCGTCGCTCCGTTGCTCCATTCCAAAGTTTTCGTGCCGGTGCCGCCGGTGATTTTTGCGGTGGCCAAACCGTTGGTCAAACCAAAACAAGTGATGTCTTTTTTGGTCGCAGTCAAAACCAGCGCGGTCGGGTTGGCGATGATTTTGGAACCTGATTTTTTGCAGCCAAATTGGTCGGTGACTTGGATTTTGTATGTTCCGGGAGTCAAATTTGAGAGGCTCGAAGTCATGCCGACGGTGTCCAAACCTTTTTTCCAAATGTAAGAAAAAGCAGGGTAGCCGCCTGCGATGGCAACTTCTGCCGAACCGACTTGACCGAAGCAAAGGATGTCGTCGCCGGTCACTGTCAAAGACATAAACGGTTGAATTTCAACAGTTTTGGAGTTGGAGCAGCCGCCCGCAGCGTTCACCACGAACGAATAGTTTCCGGGCGTGAGGTTCAAAAAAGTCGCGCTGGTTTGGTAGGTCGTGCCGCCATCTTTCGAATATTGGAAAGGCGCGATGCCGCCAGTGATGCCTGAAATGACAACTTTGTTTTTATTTAAATAAGTACAACTTGGCGTGAGGTTCGCATTAAAATCCAACGAACTGTCCGAGCCGTCGCAGTTTTCGTCCGTGCCGTTTGCACAAATTTCGTTGGCATCCGGGTTGATATTTTCATCTGCATCGTTGCAATCGAGGTTGTTTATCGAATAACCAATCGGCAAACTGCAAGCCTGCGTCGTCGCAGCCGTGCCGCCAAAACCATCGCCGTCGGCGTCAGCGTAAAATGTTTGGAGCGTTCCGCCGCTTGGGCAAACTGCGTAAATTGTCAAAGTGCTGGAAATTTCATTTGACAAAATCAAAATTTCTTGCCCAATCGGCGACTCGCTGGCAGAAATCAAAATGATGCCTTCCGCGCCGCGGTCGGGGCCGTTCGTGGCGAAACTGCGGTTGTTTGCGTAAGTTACAAATTGTGGGGCGAGCGGGTCCGTGATGTCGTAAGCCATCACGCCGCCGATGCGTTCGAGGGCGGTAAATGCGTAAAGATTGCCACCGATTTCCCCGAGGGCGATGCCTTCTGGCTCGGGGCCTTTGTCGTCCGAACGGTTTTTTGGCGCGGGCGAACCGGCGTTGCTGGCGTTGAACATGGCCGAAAATGTGGGGTGATTGGCCGTTATTTGCTCAAAATCGTCGCCGCTGTCGTAAACCTGTGCGCCCGTCACAGCATTCCAAATCGAAAAAGACCGTGCACCGACGGTGTGGATTTCATCAAAATCGCCATCGCCGTCGGTGTCGCCGTTTTTGTTTGTGGCGAGCATTCTGCCGAGGGCAAAATTGCTTTTCAAAAGTGCCGCGTCCGGGAACGCCGTCGGGTCGAGGTTCAAGGTCGAAATACGCGCTTCTTCGTTCAAACCCGTGAACGCCCGCGTGTCGCCCTCGTTCGCGGTCATATAATATGGTGTGCCCGCAATTTCAAAATACTCGATGGCATCGGGCAGATACATGCCTTTTACTGGCCAATTGGCAATATTTACAGCCGAAGTTTGGTCGCTCGCGTCCAAACCATTTCCCGAAAGGGCATGGTTTTTTGTGCCGAGCGGTTGGAGTTCGAGGATGGTATTTGTCGTCAAATCGATTTTTGCGACCGCGTTGTTTTCCTGCAAACTCACCCAAGCCGTTTGGTCGTCGTTCGAAATCGTGATGTATTCTGGCTCAAAATCTTGCGCAGCCGAGGCATTGTTTGCCCCAAAAATGCGGATTCCCAAAGCGCGAAGCGCGGCTTCTTGGCCATTATATTGTGAAAAATCAATCGTCGAAGCGGTCGCAGAACCCACGCCGCCCGAAATATCCACGATTGTCACCGAGCCGACCGGGTCAGAAGTGTAGGCCGTGTTCGGTTCGCCTTCATTTGCGGTGTAAACTTTTGTGCCCGCGTGGTTGAAAGCAATCATGTCGGGCATCGCTCCGGCAGGGACTTCGTTCAAAAAACCGCCCACTGAATTTAGGAAAACGATTTTCCCGTTCGACTGCGGCGCGGCGTTTTCAATGGCCAAAGCCACGATGCCGTTTTTCACGGCCACCGAGTTGATATTTCCATAAGTTGACATTGGAATGGTGGCCACCGGGACGATTGCCGATGGGTTTGAAATATCAATGATGTCGAGTTTCGCACCGATGCTGTTTGCGATGTAAACGTAGTTGGTCGAGTCGTCGAAAGCCGAAATTTCAGCGGAGTTCGTGCCGGCCACGCCGTTCGAATAACTGCCCAACAGGTTGAGTGCCAATGCGTTGGATGCCGTCGGCGGCAAATTATCCTCGTCTTTGATGTACAAAGTATATTGGTTCACGCCCGTGATATTGGCGTTGACCGGGCTTGCCAAACGGAAAAAAATATACTCGGCCTGCTCCGACGAAGCGTCGTTGACCAAGTCAATTCCGAGGGTGTAATTGCCATTTCCGCTCGCCGGGATGTTCAAAGTATAGGTTGAAAAAACGTAGTCAGCCGGGTTCGAGGCCGTGCCGGAAGCCATTTCGATGTTCACCGACGACGGATTTGCATTGGCATTTGCCACCGTGATTTGGAAAAATGCGGAGTCCGAAGTTTCCGAAACCGATTGGTGCGCGGCAGTAAAATTGATATTTGCCGGAGGCGGCACGTTCGTCAAAGTGATGCCCGAAGTATTGGAATAAATCGTCGTGTTTGCCCAGCCGCGATTGATGGTAAATAGGTTCAAAACGGTATCAAAAGTGCCCGTCGCTTTCAAAAACGAACCCGAAACCGCGTCAGGTGCAATGAAACTCGTGGTCTGCAAAAAACCGCCGGGGTACATATCGCTCACCGGAATTTTGTAACCCGCCGTGCCGCCCGCCACGACCGCCGAACCTGCGCCAGTTCCAAAAAATATGGCATCAATCGGCACGGTCGTCGAAGTCACCGAGGAAATCGGGACGTTGAAAACCGCCACGCCATCGGCATTTGCCCCGCCGTTTCCAAAAATTCCAGAAATGTTGGCATTTCCAAAACCATCGCCGGGCGTGTTGATGGTATTGATGGCGCGAATGATTGGGCCAGAAACGACCATTCCCGTGCCGCCGACATAAACCACGTCGCCCGCAGTTACCGAACCGCTGTTGATATTGAAACCATAAGTCAGTGCCAAACCGGCGACCCAGCCGTTCGCAGTGGCCGTGCCATTGTTGTTAACCACGACAGAGTAGGGCGTGGTGGCGAAATTGATGTTTTCGGTGGCAATCAATTCGATCCATTCCTTGGCGGAATCGGTGCCGACCGGATTGGTCAAAAGTTCAGAAATGAGCAATGCCTGCGCCCGCCCGGAGGTCAGGGAAAGCATGAAAAAGCCAGCCGCCAAGACGAGGCGGGTGGCAAAAAGGTAGCCTTTTTGCATGGGTGAAAATTTATTTGGTAAATGAAAATTGGAGGCAGTGGTCAATTTTTCGGGAAAAATGGCCACTGGAAACGTATGCAAAGGACTTAAAATGAACGGGTGAGTAGGTTAAGTTTGGATTAAGTTGATGTGAAATTTATGGATTGGAGGTCGAAATTTATTTCGACTATGTTGTGGTCGAAATAAATTTCGACCTCCAAGAAAACTTCGCCATTTTTTCCAAAAAACTTTCCCGTACGCCACCAAACCATTCCCGGTCGAGGATGCTGTAAAATGCCGCATCTCGCGTCGAGCCGTCCTCGCGAATGCGTTCATTTCTGAAAATACCTTCAAAAGTTGCCCCGATTTTGTCGAGTGCGACGCGGGAACGTTGGTTGTTCGCGTCCGTCCGAAATTGGACGCGGACGGTTTCCAAATTTTCAAAACAAAATTGGAGCAGCAAAAATTTGGCTTCCGTGTTGATGCCCGACCGCCAAAAATCGGGGTGCAGCCACGAGCCGATTTCGAGTTGGCGGTTTTTTGGGTCGAGGTGAAAAAGACGGGTGACGCCTGCGATTTGGCCTGTATTTTTGATTTGAATGCAAAATGCCTGCTGTTCGCCGCGTTTCATGGCCACAAAACCATTGGTCAGGTGGCGAAAATGCACGGATGGGTCGGAACGGTCGGCAGGAAAACTTTCCCAAATTCGTGGGTCGCGACCCAAATCGGCAATCAATTCGAGGTGCTCGTATTCCATCGGCAGGAGCGAAATCCGCTCACCGACAAGTTTGGTTTCAGGTGAAATCCAAAAATCGGTTGTGTTTTGGTGGGAGTTCGACATGATTTTTTCTCTAAAATTTAATAAAAATTTTTCTCAAAAATAGGTTGCTGCCAATCCGGCATCCGTTAATTGTAGATGAAGTAATTGTGAAAAATCAGAACGTGGTGGCCAGAACGCAGGCGAGGAAACGGGCAGTTCCCGCCGGATTGGGAGGGCGAAATTTATTTCGCCCAAAAGTTGGATATCAGGTCTTGGTTCAAAAAATGGCGGAATAAATTCCGCCCTCCAAACAAAAACGCGGATTGGGCAAACTGCCCAATCCGCGCTCAAAAAATCATCAAAAAGGAAACTTCAAAAATGAAAATCGCCTCAAAAAACTAAAATCTCCCTGCGTTTTATTGCAAAGACATCTTCAATTTTTTCTCCAATTCCGCCACTGTATCCTTAAAAATCATATCCGTGTCCATCATATCCTGAACGGCTTTGCAGGAATAAATGACGGTGGAGTGGTCGCGGCCACCGAAATTTTCGCCGATGGCTTTCAAAGATTTGGAGGTCATTTTTTTCGCCAAATACATTGAAAGTTGGCGAGCGATGACGATGTTTCTTTTCCGAGTTTCTTGGTGAAGTCGGTCAACCGGGACTGAAAAATGCTCGGCGACGAGTTGTTGAATAAAATCAACCGTGATTTCTTTATTGATTGCGCTCACGAAATTTCTGATAACTTCTTTTGCCAAATCCACATCCACATCTCGGTTGTTCAAAGTGCTTTGCGCGAGCAACGAAACCATGACGCCTTCCAATTCGCGGATGTTGTTTTTGATGTTGTAACAAATAAATTCTGCGACATCGGTGGGGATTTCCACACCTTCATTTTCCATTTTTGCTTCGAGGATTGCCATGCGCGTTTCGAGGTCGGGCGATTGCAAATCTGCGCTCAAACCCCATTTAAAACGCGAAATCAGGCGGTCTTCGATGCCTTCCAAATCTTTCGGCGGGCGGTCGCTGGTCAAGATAATTTGCTTGCCAGATTGATGGAGTTGATTAAAAATATGGAAGAAAATCTCCTGTGTTTTTTGTTTGCCACTCAAAAACTGGATGTCGTCAATGATTAAAACATCCAACATTTGGTAAAAGTTGACGAAATCATTGACCGCATTGTTTTTGATGGCTTGGATGATTTGGTTGGTAAATTTTTCGGCAGAAACGTACAAAACGGCTTTGCTTTCAAATTTTTTGACCACCTCGTTGCCGACGGCTTGCGCCAAATGCGTCTTTCCCAAACCCACCGCGCCAAAAATCACGAGCGGGTTGAACGCCGTGCCGCCTGGTTTTTTGGCAATCGCCAGACCTGCATTTCGCGCCAAACGGTTGCAATCGCCTTCGATAAAATTATCGAAAACGTAGTTCGGATTGAGTTGCGGGTCAACTTTGACTTTCCGAATTCCGGGAATGATAAATGGATTTTTGATTGCCCCGGCATCAAAAACGCCGGGCGCGGGCGCATCATCTTTGTCGGCACTCGGTTGGTACGACGGTGCGGGTTGGCCTTTTGATTGCTCGGCCTGCGCGAGCAAAATTTGATATTCGAGCCGACCGCGGTCGCCCAATTCTTGGCGAATGCTCAACTTCAAAAGTTGAACGTAGTGCTCTTCCAGCCACTCGTAAAAAAATTTATTGGGAACTTGAATCGTGAGGCTGCCATTGGCCAAGTCCACCGGACGAATCGGTTCGAACCAAGTTTTGTAGCTCTGCTGACTGACGTTTCTTTTTATGGTGCGGAGACAGCCGTCCCACACCGTTTGGCAATCGTTTGTCATACCAAATAGTTAAAATGCTTAATAGTGTAATCTGAGAAATAGTGGAATTATCGCTGTTTGTTCAAGGGGTTAATTTATGCGAGACAGGGACACAAAGGTGATAGATTTGGGTCAAAAAACGAAATGCGAAGCGGGATTTTTTTTCTTTTTTTTAAATTAAAAAAAATAGAATGTATTTCTAACTAATACTGTATGGATTGCCCTTTTTCGCACCTCTTTTTTGATTTTCACGGTTCGGAAAATTTATGAAAATAAGTCGTTTGAACTGAGTTTTTAAATTTTTGCAAAATAAATAAACTGAAAAATTTTAAAAAACTGAAACTATATTATTGTGTTGATAACTTGGTGACGAATAAAAAAATAACGAATTCAAAACAAATAATTTTAAAAACCAGCCACCACACCAAACGTTTTTGTTATAATCCGAATGGGTTTGGCAGGTGAAAATCAACGGTTTAGATTGGGTTACTTGGTCGCTTTTTGGGGTCACGGAATTACCATTTTTTGTATTAGAGAAAATAAAATTTTTCGGCCATGCTATGCTCGTAACAATGATGTTATTTTACTTTTTGGGAAATGATTTTTTTCAAAAAGTACAATGTTATTTTTGGGTTTGCGTGAGCAAATCCATTGGTGTTCTGCATGAAATCAATTTGAAAAAAAGCAATTTGAGTACAACATTGACTCTAAAAAATCCATGCCAAAAAAATCCATTTTGAACCCAACAATAAATTTTTTTTCGCCATTTCCTCCGCAAAATGCGCATTTGAAATGGCACAAACCGCCACTCCCTAAATTTTAGAACAATGGGTTTTAAAATTGGCTCACTGAAAATTTGGAGAAAAATTTTTTACCATAAAAATCAAGAAAAAAGAGCCGCTGCTTCCATCCGAACGGCGACCAAAGCCTGGTCGAGCGGTGAGCCAGCACTGCTTTTTTGCTGCTCCAAAAAAATGCCATCCACCAATTCTTGGCAATCCGCCTCGCCAGCCAAACCTTCGGCAGCCCTCAAAACTACCGCCTGAGTTTCTTCTTTTGCCAGCCGGATGATTTTCCACAATGTGTCGGACACATAAATTTGCTGCGCCACGTTGTGCTCAAATTCTTGTTGAATGCCAAAAAGCAGGGCAGATTTCAGTTCGCGGACGGTCATTTCCGGCTCGCGGAGGCGCAATAAAATATTCTGGATCGCCAATCTTTCGCAAAGCAAAGTGAACCTTTCGTAGGCTTGCAGCCGCAGCGGAAGGATGGTTTTTTGTTTTTCATGCCCCAGCGACGCCTGCCGGATGCGCGTGTTTTCATCAAAATACTGCTTAAATAAAAAGTAGGTTGCCCCAAAAACGAGCAACCCGGGAATCGTGAGTTTTAAAATTTCGAGAAAAACTTCCATTTTTTTTGACTATTTGATTGGTTGACGAGTTGAAGGACTTCCCAAAAGGGCGGCAAAAGTAGCATTTCAGTTGACAAATTGCTCGGCGGCTGCGTTTTCAAAGTAAATTTCTTTGAACATTTTGCCGCTTTCAAAAGTTATGCAGTCGTATTTTTGACCCACTTTTCACACTATATAATATCGTATCAAAAAAATGACTGCAACGCAAGCAAATCCCGCGACCACTTCGATGGTTGTTTTGACGCCCGGAGCCACCGAGCAACTTTCCAACATTCGCCGGCAAGAAAATATTCCTGCCGACCATTTTTTGCGCCTCGGGGTAAAAGGTGGCGGGTGTTCCGGTTTTTCTTACATTCTCGGTTTTGATTTGCCGCAGGAAAACGACCAAATGTTTGAGTCTGGCGGCGTCACCGTGATTTTGAACAAGGCGCACGCCATTTATTTGATGGGCATGGAAGTGGATTTTGTCGCTGGCCTCGAAAATCGCGGGTTCACTTTCAACAACCCGAACGCCAAAGAAACCTGCGGCTGCGGCACTTCTTTTTCGGCTTGATTTTTTTCAATCCGAAATTTTTACCCATTCCAGCATCTCAATTTTTTCGAGAAAAAATGCCTCGAAATTTTGCAAACCGAGCGGCGCATCGAAATTGTTTTCGATGCGCCGCTCGGTTTTTGCGGTTCGCAGAAATGTAATTGTCACCGGGAAATCAGCGATTTTTCGGCCATTCGTTGGATAATTTGTTGAAAAATTGAAAAAACCTGCGGCTTCCGCATTTTTCACCAAATCCGAAAGCCAGTTTTTGGGAACGGTCGCCCGGTATTTTCCAATTCGACCGACTTGTTTTTTTCCAATAAAAATAGCTTCGCCACTGCCCAGCAATTCAAATTCAAAAACTGGGCAAGTCCCAAAACACGGCGTTTTTTTCAAACTTGCGACCACTGTTTTTTCCAAATTGGTGGGTTTCTCAACGGCAGGAATTGTCGGTTTTGTAATTTCAACCGGCGGTGGAATTTCAATTTTTTCAGGATTTGCTTTTTTGGTGCAGGCGGAAAAAAACAGGTTTCCAAAAATGAAAACGGCAGTGCCGAAAGAAATTGAGGCGTAGTTTTTCATAAAAAAATTTAATTGAATTTTGGATTTCGCTGCAAAATTAGCCGCCTCGGCCGCTCCCCATTTTTGCACGGCATATTTTTTGTCAAATTAAAATAACTTGCCCCCCGTCTAATCTTACTTTCCTGATAATCAAGTAGTTTTGTCGCATGAAGTATCTTATTTTCCTCCTTTTTTTCTTCGCAACTTCTTTCCACACGGCCAATTTTCCACATCCGCCGAAGGTTTTTTGGGGAAATAAAACGCTGAACGGGTCGGTCGTTCGCCCCAAAAACATCATTTTGATGATTGGCGATGGCATGGGTTTGACCCAAATCACGGCAGCGATGTATTCCAACAATGGTCAACCGCTAAACATGGAACGGTTCACCACGACCGGTTTGATAAAAACCCACGCATCCAATAATTTAATCACCGATTCCGCTGCCGGGGCAACCGCTTTTGCCTGTGGCTGCAAAACTTTCAACGGTGCGGTTGGCGTGGACACCAAGAAAAAACCATGCAAAACCATCCTCGAAGAAGCCGAAATGATGGGTTTGGCGACCGGTTTGGTGGCAACTTCGAGCATTGTTCATGCCACGCCGGCCTGTTTTTTCGCGCACGTCGACAGCCGAACCAAAATGGAAGAAATCGCGCTCGGTTTTTTGAAAAATGAGGTGGATTTTATCGTCGGCGGCGGGCAGAAATTTTTCGACGCCCGCAGCGATGGCAGAAATTTATTGAAAGAATTGGAGCAAAAAAACTACGCCATCAAAAACCTAAAATCCTCAAATTTGGCTGATTTGGAACCCTCGCCAGCAATGAATTTTGCCTGGTTTTCGCACGCCGACCAACCAGAATCAGTAAAAAAAGGAAGAAATTATTTGCCCACCGCTTCCAAAATGGCTCCTGATTTTTTGAAAAAAAGAAGCAACGGAAAAGGCTTTTTTTTGATGGTTGAAGGTTCGCAAATTGACTGGGGCGGCCATGCAAACAACGCGGATTTTACGATTTCAGAAACCCTTGATTTTGACAAAGCCATCGGCGAGGTTTTAAAATTTGCCGATGCCGACGGCCAAACTTTGGTCATCGTCACCGCCGACCACGAAACGGGCGGCATGGCCATCAAAAATGGTTCGCAGGAAGGCGATTTGGACATCGTGTTTTCGACCGATTATCACACGGCCACGTTGATTCCGGTTTTTGCCTACGGCCCCGGCGCGCTGCTTTTCAGCGGCGTTTATGACAATACCGATATTTATTGGAAAATGCGGGATTTGTTCAATTTCCCGTCGGTGGAAGAAGCACAAGCGAAGAAAAATTGATTAAAAGTTGATGGGGTTGATGATGGTTTATCAACCAAAATCAACCCCATCAACTTTTGATAAACCTTTATTTCGATTCCACCGCAGCATAGGCCGCTGCCCCGATTATCCCTGCGTTGTTCAACAATTTTGCAGGAACAACCCGCGCATCGGGCGTCAATAAATCTTTATACGTTTCAAAATATTTGCTTTCGCCGCCGCCCAAAATGATCAGGTCGGGCGAAAAAAGCCGGTCGAGGTGCAGCAGGTATTCGTTGAATATTTTTGCCCAATCTTTCCGACTGATTTTTTGTTCTTCGCGGGCTTTCGAGGAGCAAAATTGTTCGATGGGCTTCCCTTTTTTCCAAATCAGGTGGCCGAGTTCGGTGTTCGGAATCATCACGCCGCGATAAAAAACCGCTGAACCGAGGCCGGTTCCGATGGTAATCAAAATGACAAGGCCATTTTCACCTTTTCCCACGCCAAAATGCATTTCGGCCATGCCTGCCGCATCGGCGTCGTTGGTTGCAAAAACCGGGCAGCCGCAAGCTTCACTGAATGTTTTTTCGATATTCGTCCCGACCCAGGCCGGGTCAATATTTGCCGCCGATTTCGACACGCCATTTTTGACGATGCTCGGAAAACCGCAGCCCACCGGGCCTTTGTAATTGAAAAATTCGATGATTTCGGCAAATGCTTTTGCCATGTTTTCGGGGTTGGCGGGTTGTGGGGTCGGCACGCGGAAACGTTCGCCGGACAGCCGCCCGTTTTCCAAATCAACCAGCGCACCTTTGATGCCCGATGCGCCTACGTCAATGCCCAAAATTGTATTTCCGTTTTGCATTTTTTAATTTTAATAAATTTAAAAATTGAGTTTTGGTATTTTTGAAATATTCAAAACCAAATTTTTAAAGTCTAAATTTTTGACTAATCTTTTGTGGTTTTTTGATCCGGTTTGCTCGGAGTTACTTCAATTGCTGGTCTGGCTGCGGGCTGAATTTTGGTTTTTCTATTTTCAACCGGGCTATTTTGGGTTGGGGCGGGTGCCGATGTTTTGTCAATATTTACGTCCCCGGCTTCCAAACCGAGCCGCCGCCGAACGTCTTTTGGCAACGAATTTTTGTTAAAAGTAAAAGAAATCGTGTTCAAACGCATGTACGATTCTGAAACATGGACAAAACCTTTCAATTCTGAAATTTCGCCCCACGAATTTTTCACCTGATAAAAAATGCCTTTATTCGCATCTTCCAGAATTCCGGTGATGTGCATCAAATGATCATCAGTAGTTTCTTGGCTGTCAAAAAGTTGCTGCCGGAGTTCCTGCGAAACTACTTTTTCTGGTTCGACATTTTTAAAAGTCGCCTCGCGCTGCGCCGTGTTTTTGTCTTTCCAATCTAATTTTGGCACGATGGCGAGGCCATATTTTGCTGCAAAACCGGCATTGCTCACGTCCGCGTCCCATTCGACGCTGAACCCATTTTGGATGGAAAAATTGAGGCAACGCATCAAATCGTTCAACGGCAAATTATAAAATTGGCCGTTTGCAAAGTTGTCCGGGATTTCCAAAATGAACGGTTCCCAAAACGGATGGTGGGTAAACGAGGTCAAACTGACGTAATCGGAAGGGTCAATTTTCAAATATTCCACATATTCTTGTGGGGTGAAACTCTGTTTTTCCACCTCAAATTTTTCGGGCACAGCCCCGATTTCAGCATCCAAAATCGAGTCAATTTGGCTCAGCCAATTTTTGGGGAGCATCCCTTTTTTGCCGAGAGCAACCAATTCGGAGCAGCGCGTTTTCAGGTTTTTTTCCAATTCTGAATGGTTGAATACGCCTTTCGAATCCTTTTTTCCAGGAAAAACCTCTTCCGGGACGAACCCAAAATCGCGCACCGCATTGATCATATCATGTGCCAAACCGCCCTCGCCCAATTGCGAAGTGCCCTGACGGCGCACATAATTTTCACATTTTTGACGGTAAACATTTCGTACGACGAACATTTCGGAAAGGTCAAGCGATGGCCGGGTTTGCCGGATCAGTTCACTTTCCAAAAACGATGTGGCCGAAAAACACCAGCAAGTGCCGGTTTTTTCTTGGTTTTTGACCGGCGTGCAGGCCAAGGTTTTGAAATCTTTAAATCGGTATGGCTCAGGATCTTGCGCCAAAAGGCTCACCGAAAATGCGGTGACGAAAAACAGAAAGAGTGCTTTTTTCATATTTTTAAAGTAGAAATTATTCTTGATCTTTTTGCGGATGCTGCACCTGCTCCCATTTCAAACCGACGATTTCTTCGAGCCGGATTTTGGCAAACATGACTTCTGCCTCGGCTTTCATCCTCGATTCGCGGGCTTCAAAATAGGCACTCGATGCCTCGTTGTAATCTTCAAAAGTGCGTTCGTCTTTGCTGTACAATTCTTTGATCAACAAAAAACTGGCGTTCGCATCTTGCTCAACTTGCGTCCGGGATTTCAAAATTTCGCGGGACAATTTGTACTGCTGAAACCGGGTCAAAACTTCGGCGCGGAGCATCAATTTTTGCTCGTTCAATTTCAGTTCGGCGATTTTCACGTCGTGCTGCTTGATCTGGTTTTTGTTTTTTTGAGATAAAATATTGCCCAAATTGATGTTCATCCCAAAATTGTAGCGCGGATAAAACGCGCTGCCGCCGCTACTTTTTAAGGAAATTGGGTTGCCAGCGTCATCAAAAAGTACCGTTCCAATCGGGATGGTTTGGTTGTTGGCATCGAGAATTGGGGTTCCGATGTTGTTGTACAACAATTTTGGCAGGGTGGGGGATGAAGCCAAATTGGCCTCGTTGAGGTTGACGGTCATTTGAATATCCTTCATCCAATCCTTTTTGACGAGCCGCAATTCGTCTTTTGCCTGTTTGATTTCGGCTTGCCGGATGGCGTTTTCGGGCTGGTTGAGCCAAGCCAATTGCACCAAAAATTCGGAAAAATCTTTTGCTTTAAAATCAACGGGCTGGATGACCGTGTTGAAATCGGTGGTTTGGGCAGACCCAATTTCCCCCAAAAAAAGCAAGGCGAACGGCAAGCAGTATTTTGACACAGTTTATTTTTTTGCAAAAAAACTTCCCGTTCGAAACTTCGCGACGGGAAGTTTTGAAATCAACGTTTTTTTATCCAAATGTCTTTTTGGCCGGTCAAATTTTGGAGGTCTTCGATCTTTGCCTGTACTTCCGTCAAATTATCATAGTTGAATTCGACGCCCACTTGATGGCCTTTGACAAAGCGGTGATAAGTATCGTAGCCATTTTTTTTGAGTTTGGCAATCAATTTATTGACGTTGTTTTTGTCCTGAAAAGTGCCAATTATCAACACGCAGCGTTTGTCGCCACCCTCATCGGCGATTTCATTTTTGGCGGCAGATTTATCATTTTTTGCCTTCGATTTTTCAGCGGCAGCCGCTTCAAGTTTTTTGGCAGTGACTTCCTCGGCTTCGTCGGCCACATCTTTATCGTTGTCGCTGTCGGCAGCGGGGGCGGTGGGTTTTGTGTTGGCGATTTCATTTTCGGCTCTTTTTTGCGCCTCGTCCATAATTGTTCCGGGCGTCGGGAGGGCAGAAGTCGAGGGTTGCTCGGTGGGCGTTGCGTTGGTCAGGCCAGCCGCCGCACTTTTTCTTTTTGCCAAATAAATTCCAACCGCAACCGCAAAAACCAAAAGCCCCACCAAAAAAACCGACATCGAACGCATCGGGCTGCCGGATTGCACCGACCGCTGGATGGGTGCAGGGGCTGGCGGTGTTTCGGCACTGCTCAATGACCGGGTAACCGCTGGAGCCGGTTTTTGAACTTCAGTTTGGGCAGGTTGCGGCGGCGTAAAACTGGGAATCGGATTGCTGGCAGTCGGTGCCGGAGTGGCCACAGGCGGCGGCGTTCCGTTTTCGCTGCCGCGAGCGACGGGCGAAAATTGGAGCGGCGGCAAGCCAAAACTATCGGTATTGAAATTGGCCGTGTCCGGCAAAAACTGGATTTTTTGCGCGTAATTTTTATACAATCGCCCAATTCCGTTGAAAGTCACGATGTCCCGATTGCTCAAAGCATCTTTGGTTTGCGTCACAAAATCAATTATGACTTGTCGGGCATCGTCATTTTCGAGGCCATAAGTGGTGGCGATTTCGTGGACAAGAATGCCATCGTCCACCGTCAAATTTTCATTGAAAGCCAACGATTTCGAAGGCGGAGCGACCAAACCGCCAACCATATCAACTGCGGCGGCAGAACGCGTGGCGGTGAACCCACCGAAAGTCGGAATGATGACGGTCTCGTGCTCAAACAACAGTTTTTCGAGGTGAGCAACGATGTCAACTTGTTGTTGTGTCTTCTCCATAATTAGATTTACGATTTTGGATTTACGATTTACGATTTACCTTCAAAAATTGAGGTTTGTGGCTTTGAAAATTACAACTCACGATGCTGCTTGCTGAAAATCGTAAATCGTAAATCCAAAATCGTAAATCAAATTAGGCTTGCGCGGTCGGCGTATTAAAATTCATCGGGGGAAACGATGGATAATCCGGTTCGTCAATTTTTCCAAATTGCATTTCAAATTTCGAAATATTGTCGCGCAGTGCGGACAACAATCTTTTGGCGTGCTGCGGGGTCAAAATGACGCGTGATTTCACTTTGGCTTTCGGCACGTTCGGCACGAGGCGGATAAAATCTACCACAAATTCGGAGTTCGAATGGCTGATAATTGCCAAGTTTGAATAAATGCCTTCGGCGATTTCTTCGCTCAATTCGATGTTGAGGGCTGGGGGCTGATTCTTTGCATCAATCATGCTTCGTCGTATGTCAGGTTTAAAATTTTATTGAAAAGTAGCCACAAAAGTAGATTTTTTAACCACAAAGGCACACAGAAAACACAAGATTTTTCAAACCACCTGATGTTTCCTTTGTGTCTCTGTGGTTAAAAAAGAGGTGGTTATCCCACAAAATCAAGGATCGGCATCGGCACGTACAATTCCCCGTTCAAAACATTTCTGGAAATGACCATCCGTTGGATTTCGCTCGTCCCTTCATAAATCTGGGTGATTTTCGCGTCGCGCATCAACCGCTCGACGTGGTATTCTTTTACAAAACCGTAGCCCCCATGAATTTGAACGGCCTCGACTGTGTGTTTCATCGCAGTTTCCGAGGCAAAAACTTTGGCCATCGCCGCGGCTTGGGCGTAATCTTGGTTCTGATCTTTCAGCCACGCCGCCCGGTGGACGAGCAGCCGTGCGGCCTCGATTTCGGTGGCCATGTCTGCCAATTTGAAAGCGATGATTTGATGTTGGGTAATTGGTTTTCCAAAAGTTTCGCGCTCTTTTGCGTAGGCCACCGCAAGTTCGAACGCGCCCGCCGCGATGCCCAATGCCTGCGAAGCGATGCCAATCCGACCGCCGTCGAGCACTTTCATGGCGAATTTGAACCCAAAACCGTCGTCGCCAATGCGGTTTTCTTTCGGCACCCGCACATCCGAATACATAATTGAAGTGGTGTCGCTCGATCGGATGCCGAGTTTGTCCTCTTTTGCCCCGATTTCCACGCCCGCCCAATCGGCTTCAACAAGCAAAACATTGATGCCCCGGTGCTTTTTTTCGGGGTGCGTTTGGGCGATGACGAGGTGCAATTTTGAGGTCGCGCCGTTGGTGATCCAGTTTTTTGTCCCGTTCAAAAGGTAGTGGTCGCCCATGTCAGTCGCCGTCGTCCGTTGGCTGGTCGCGTCGCTGCCAGCCTCGGGTTCGGAAAGGCAAAACGAGCCGATCCACTCGCCGGTCGCCAATTTTGGCAGGTATTTTTGCTTTTGCTCCTCGGTTCCAAATTTTTCGATTCCCCAGCAAACCAAAGAATTATTGACTGACATTATTACCGAACAGGAGTTGTCTATTTTGCTGATTTCTTCCATTGCCAAAACATAAGAAATGGAATCCATGCCGCCGCCGCCGTATTCTGACGCGACCATCATCCCCAAAAATCCAAGTTCGCCCATCATTTTGACCTGCTCGGTGGGGTATTTCATTTTCGAATCGCGTTCGATGACGCCGGGTTTTAGTTCAGTTTGGGCAAATTGCCGGGCGGCTTCCTGCACGGCCAAATGCTCTTCGGTGAGTTGAAACATTTCTTTTTCGGAATAATTTTTTTGTAAAAAATATGATTGTGGTGGAAAAACGGGGGCGAAAGTAAGCAGTTGGGAGGTGTTGAAGGGTGTGTTTTTTTGAAAAAAAACCGAACAGGCAAGGGTAATATTTATGATAGTTCGCCGATTGTTGGCAAGGTTCGCGGGAGGTGACTTGCAAACCCAAAATGTCTTGGTCTCCAAAAAATAAGAAAAAATATTTTGCGAGATCATTTACAATTGGAATTTTTTGTACATACTTGTCTGCGAATACATTTTTCTGTTTTGTTCATTAACCTTAAAATTTTTTAACATGAAAAAACTTCTTATCTTCCTGCTTTTCAGTTTTTTGACTGCTGAAATCTCAAATGCACAAGTGCACTCGCGCCGCGAGATTGGTACTTACACCGCTGCCGAGATTTGCCAATTGAGGACTTTGATGATTTCCTTTTTGAGTTCTCCTACGGGTCTCGCGGTTATCCAATTACACGCCAACACCACTACTTTTGCAATGATTCATTGTTACAACGAAATGTTTTTGACATGGCATCGGGAGCATATCAGACACCATATAGAGGAATTTCTATTGACCCAAGATGGGGGCAGCAAATTTGTTCCCTTACCTGAATGGAATCCGACCACTACGATACCTGGCCAATTTTTTAATTCTGGTGGTGGCGGTTGTCCGGGAAATGCAGTCGTAATAGGAGCCTTTTCCGCATTAACCGATCAAACTCCAAACTCTCCAATCACTTATAATTTTACTCGATTTTTAAACACACCTACTTTATGTAGTTATGTACCCGGCGTGTTAGACCCGATTGGCTCTAAACCTTCTCGACCGGGATCGGCCATAGACAATTTTGGGCTGGACTTACAGCAGGAACATAATAAGGTCCATGTCGCCATAGGTGGAGTCATGGGTAATGGTTCTTCTCCTGCCGCTGCTATTTTTTATTTGTGGCACAGTTACGTGGACGACATTTACAGAAAATATCAGTGCGACTGCCAAGCCGGCAAGGCAAAGGACCTGTACATCGCCGATTCAAACGAAGACATTGGCGAGGAGCCAAATGCGCACAGCAGCTTGATTTATTTGAGCCCTGAAATTTGGGTACGGAATACCCAAGACGTGACCACAACCATCTGTTCAGGAAGGCCAAGGTATACGCAAGAAGACATTGTGTTGAGGCATCAAAACCCCGAGGCCGGGCAAGCCAATTATATTTATGTGCGGATCCGGAATATCGGTTGCGCGCAGACTTTGGCCGGTGAAGTCAATTTGAAGGTATATTTTAGCAAAGGTTCGACCGGGCTAACATGGCCGACAAGTTGGGTGGCCAATTTGCCCTTTGGGGATGAGATTACGGCTTCGCCGGTTTCCATTCCGAGCCTCAACCCCGGGGAAAGTTATGTGGCGGAAGTACAGTGGTTTCCGCCCGATCCTGCCATTTTTTCGGAAACACAATCCCATATTTGTCTCTTGGCCCGGCTGGAATCAACGGTGGACCCGATGGCATTCGTCGAAACCACGGACATTGGTGCGAATACTGCCAACAACAACAACATTGCGTGGAAGAACACCGAAGTTGTCAACATCAACCCGTTCGCCCCGCCGCCGGCACCGGGGATTTCAGAATTTGTGTTTGATGTCATCCAACCGATTACCATGACCGATCCCATAAAACTGACATTTACCAAAGCAGGGAATTTTCAACTGAACGAAGTGATATTGAGGGCAAACCCCGGCGTGATGGATACCTTTTTAATGAAAGGCAAACCCCAGGGCATGAGTTTGTTGACCGATCCGCAGGGAAACCCTTACTTTTCTATTAAAGAACAAACTGCTTTTATTGAAGATTTGCCGCTCAAACCAGGCGCGAGGGTCTCATTAGAACTGAGTTTTAACCTTCGGTGTTCGGACCAAGGAGGTTTCCCATGTGCAAGGCTCGGGGATGTTTACAGGTACAATGTCGAACAATTTACGCAAGGCGTGTTCGGCGACGGATTTGTAGGCGGGGTTGGGTATGAGATTAGGATTCAAGAAAACAAGCAAGCCGGGTGCGACGATTTGATCACCAATTCGTCCGTTGAATTGCCAACCTGCCAAAATATGCCAAGCGGTAAAATCGCCTTAAATATTACCGGTCAACAGCCCCATATATTTTATTGGAGCAATGGAGCGAACACAAGGGACATTGCCAGCCTGCTTCCCGGAAAGTATGAAGTGACCGTCGTGGACGGTAAAAATTGTATGGATACCATGAGTTTTCAACTGCGTGACCTTTCAGATTTAAAAATAGAATTTACAGTAAAAAACCCGCATTGCGATGTGCCAAATGGTAGCGTCAGTGCAAAGATTTCGGGGGGAACACCACCTTATGCCTTTCTGTGGTCAGACGGAAGTCAAGGCTTGTCAATCAAAGATTTGAACGTCGGCGTTTACGGGTTTATGGTGACGGATTCAAAAGGCTGCCAAAGATCGGACAGCGTTCTTGTGGGCCAGGTTTTTCCGTTTGGAGGTCTTACGCTCGGTACGGATGCGAGCAGCCCTGTTGCAAATGACGGCAGTGCCCAAGTCGTTCTGACATCCGGCGTTGCTCCCTACGTAATCAATTGGAGCAATGGGGCAACGACCGATTTGATTTCCAACCTTGCCCCAGCGGATTATATCGTTACCGCTACGGATGCACTGGGCTGTACTTTTATTGATACCGTTACCGTCAGTTTTATCGATGCGACCGGAGAATTGACATTGGACAGAGCCTCGGTGGAGTTGTTTCCAAACCCGGTCAACCATGAAATTGAAATTTTAATAAAAAACTGGAACGTCGGTTTATTGCAAATATCTATCACGGATGTTGCTGGAAAAAAGGTTAAAAATTTCAACAGAACCGCCCAATCCGGTCTGATCAGGGTGGATTTAAATGGGCTTCCAGCTGGGCTTTATTATTTGACACTGGACGATGGCCATCGTTCGATTTCCAAAAAATTTACCAAGATTTAGTTAATTGGAGTTGCCCAACTTAGAGGTTTTTTCAAGCCATTTAAGTTGGGCAACTGACCAAGCCAAGTATTTCTTCAACTTTTTTAAATTGAAACCAAAATGAAAAAAATTCCTGCAATCGCCCTGCTTTTTGCCACGGCAGCAACCATTTTCACCCTGATGACCTGCGAAACGCCCCAACCGATAACCAATACCGGAGGAGCGGTCAAGGGCTATGTGTTCACCGAGGTCTTTGCCCGGGACAAAGAGGTGCGCAAGGAAATATTTTTGCCCGGTGTAAACGTGTCGGTGCAGGACAGTGCCGGGAAGGCCGTTTTCACAACACAGACCGAATTGGATGGCAGTTACGCGACTTCCATCCTGAAACAAGGAAAGTATCAGGTTTGCCTTTCGAAAACCGGCTTTACCAATATATGCTATCCTGTAACCGTGGACCAACTGTCCAACCACCCCGGTGCGCTAAAAATAAACCTAGGCAACAACGATTACATATTCGGCACCGTCCTTTTGAAGGACAGTGTCCCGGCATTTTATCGGAGCGAGGTTTTTCAACAGGACATTTTTACCGAAGTGTTTTTGGACAAGGATCCAGCCAAAGAAAAATGCAATGTCTTTGGCGAATATGTCCTGACAAAAACAAGCGGGAAAGCACAGGTCACCGCGATCAGTCAAAATGCAATGGTTACAAAAAACATCCCTTCCACGAATCAGGTAAATTTGACCCTCCCCAATTCAATCCCAAGGATCAGGGCAATAGCGGCTTTCAACAGTGCAGGAAGCTCGATCATGCGGACGAAACCAAATGAGATAATAACGTTGAAGGCCGAAGTAGTTGACCCCGAAGGCCACCCGCTGACTTATCAATGGGTGCCGTTCGGCGATTTCCCGGGCTCTGTTTTTCCAAACTCGAATACCGCAACCTTGCAATTGCCCAATCAACCGGGAAGGTGCGTGGTTTACCTGTTGGTGACCGATAAGTTTGGGGCCTATGCCTATCAAGCATTTGACATCGTGTCGGCAGATGAAAAGGTGCTGTTTTCGGGCACGGTCAAAGAAATTGATGGCTCGGGCATTATTGCTGGTGCAAACATTTCCATCAATGGACAATCAGCGGCAGTTTCTGGTGCAAGCGGCACTTTTCAAGTTTCCATCCCCCAGGTCGCGGGGAACAGGTATGTCCTGAATGTTGAAAAGGCAGGTTATGCCCTTTGTTCCAAAATATTTTTCAACGATGCGCCCAACCGGGACTACTTTCTGGTGAAATCAACGATGGAAGAGTTCGACCCTACGACCGATATCGTGATCACTGAAAAACAAGATAAGTACACCATTTTTGACAACAACAAATTCAACCGCCCGGGCGCCATCGTAAAAATACCCAAAAACGCAATCGTGGACAGTTCGGGCAAGGCCGTTTCGGCAACCGTTTTGGTTTCTCTCCGGGCGATTGACCTGTCCGACCGCCGGGGCCTGATGCCCGGTGATTTTGGCGCCCTTCAAAATGGCGAACAGAAATCCTTGGAAAGTTTTGGGGCAATTGATGTGCAGATCAGGGACAAGGCCAACCCAATTACAAAATACCGGTTGAACGGCACTGCATTGGCTGAAATCTCGATACCCTTGCCTTTCACCATTGTTTCGTCGGCCCCAGCGAGCACTGTGCTCTGGGACTATGACGAGTTGGACGGCGTTTGGAAAGAAGTGGGGACGCTGAAAAAAGCGGGCAACTTTTATGTGGGCAAGACCAATCGGTTTTCCGTTTTGAACGCGGACGTTGCCTTCAACGATGCGACCTGTTTGCGATTATTGGACGACCCGCAGAACCCGCTTTTCCCAAGCTTGTTGTCCAGTGATGTTATTGATGTGGTGTTAACAGTGCCAACTTCAACCGGGATCCCCAAAATCGTTAGGTATGATAATTTGACAGCAGCAGATTTGCCTTTGGTGATAGTCAGGCTTCCTGCAAATGTTGATGTTGCTTTTCAGGTACTTAAAAATGGGCTTGAAATCGTGCTTGCTGGGGTCGGTTCGATAATTGGGAACCAAATTGTCCGCACCGGAAATCCCATTCTCGGCCCTGCAAACGTCAACCCGCCATTCCCTTATTCGGATTGCAAGGATGTGTATCTGTTGCCAACCGTAACGGGCTTGGGAAATTTCAACCCCAACACTTTTCTTTCAAAAAATGGTACAATTTTAAGCTCAGCTGCCGATGCACTTAAATACTACCAGCTCATCGGTGCGATGAACACTGCCGTTGTCCCAGCCCCAAACTTTGATTTCACGCAATGGAAAATCAATAACAACATCCAATCTGGGAACGAAGATTTTAGGGCTGTTTACTTCAATGCAGGCGATTTGGGCTTTTGGCGGGGGATGCACCAAAAATCAAACGGTAGCAACTTGGCCTATTATGTCTCCAATTTTTCAAATGATGTGGACGCACAGAACAATGTCAACCAGATTGCCACAGTCGCCATGGAGTATTCCCCATTGCCTTCCGGCGGCCCGCCCGTTACCAAATTTTTGGTCTTTAACAATTTCGGGCAATTGCAGGACAATGCAGATTTGGACGGGTTCACCGCAAAATACATTCCGGGGCTTTGCATCACCTGCCACGGTGGGCAGAACCTGAATTGGAGCAGCTACGCCAATTCAACCAACTTGGCTGCCGATTATCCCCTGGGCTCGGCCAATATCCCAAAATTCCTGCCTTTTGACGTAAAATCGTTTATCTATTCTGCACAACCGGGTTACACCAAAAACGATATGCAGGTGCCCATCAGGAACCTGAACGAGAAAGTTTTGAGCACGAACGAGACGGTCGCAATCAGGGAATTCATCACCAGTTCGTATGGTACACCTTTTGGAAACAATACTTTGAACAATGTGCCTTACGACGAATCGGCCACGGTCAATGATTGGAACGTAAGCGTGCCGGTTCCTGCCAAGGGCAATGTCGTTCCGAAAGATTTATACTTGAACGTGGTGGGCACATCTTGTCGGACCTGCCACATCGCCAGAACCAATACCAATCTTTGGTTCAACGATCAGGCAAAGTTTGATTTTTTTGGCTTTGCAACCTGTGGGACAAGCAAGTACATGCCAAATGCCAAACAAACGATGATCAATTTTTGGTACAGCCGAAACCCTGAAAACCCTGTTGAAATCAGTAGATGGTTGAGTGGTTTGCCTACACCTCCACCAACGTATTGCCAATAATGTTTTTCGCTAAAATTCAAATAAAAAGAGGCGGTGACCCACAAAGTCACTGCCTCTTTTTATTTCTGCCCCTAATTTTGAAAACCCAAAAGCAACAAAGTCCAAGCCCCGAGCATCCTCAAATCATTCACAATCAAAATTTTAGCGCATGAAAAACTTGATTTTTACACTCCTTTTTTTCTCTTTTCTCTCCATTTTTTTTGGAAAAGTCCATGCTCAAATCATCTCCACAAAATGGCACGGACTCGCTGAGAATGCGCAAACCCAATCAGCAGGCGGCATAATTTTCGGCGATTTTGTCGAAACCAGCAGCGGCGATTTTTGGGTTTTGAATGGCAATCTTTCTTTATCACAGTATATTTTAAAAACTAACCGGGCAGGCGAGGCCATTTTTCCGCTGAAAAAAATAAAACTGAATCGCCTTGATGATACCGAAAATAACATTGCAGCCGACCATTCCGGCGGATTGGTTCGGGTTTTTTTGGATAGTTTGTCAAAAACTAAAATTGAAAGGTTCCGCCCGGATGGCAGTTTGGATTGGGAAATTGAAAACAAAGAAGCAAATTATTCATACGGTAATAATGTGATTTTGAAAGTAAATTCCGAAAACGAAATCCTGCTTTTTTGTTCAGAAGTTCCGGCTTCGGCGTGGTTCGGCGGCAAGGTTTTTTTGTACGATTTGACAGGAAAATTGCTGGCCATTCGGAAATGGGGAGAAAAAAATTCAACGGGATTCACGTTGACTGAAATATGCGACGGGAAATTTGCATTGATGAATCGGTATTTTAAAGGTCAGTTCACCATCAAAGTTTACAATTTTAAAAATGAAAAAGTGGATTCTTTGGTCGTAAAAATGCCGGATTGGGCTTCGAACACCGTTTTCGCATTTTCCAAATTGCAAGCAACCGAGGATGGCGGTTTTTTAATTTTGCCGGGCTGCTGCGACGTTACCGTCATAAAAGTTGATTTTAAAGGAAAAGTAGAGTTTGTGTGGAAAAAAAATCTTGGAAAAATCAGCGTGGAAGAATTGCCCGGACGCGGTTTTGTGGTGCGGTGGGATAGTGATGATTTTTATTGGTATCAATTTGGCGGTAACCTCGCCAAACTCTATTTCCTCAGCCCCACCGGCGAACTTTTGAGCGAAGACAAAATCCGAGGTTTCGCGCCTGCCGACCATTCCAACCCCAATTTTTTGCCCGGTTACACCTTCCGAACTTGGAACACGACATGGAAAACCGATGCTTTTGGCCTCAATTTCATGTCCGTTCATTTTCCAACCGACCTGAAAATGGAAGAAAATCGCCTCGAAATTTTTCCAAATCCGAGTGCCGATTTGTTTTTTGGAATGAAAACGCAAGCCGTCGGGCTGGTCGCGGTGGAAGTTTTTTCGGAAAATGGGCAGTTGGTTTTTACCCAAAATTTACAGAAAACGGTGGAGTTCGAGACGTTTTTTTTGTCGAAACCGGATTTGCCGACGGGGACATTTTTTGTCTCAGCGAGGTTGGGCGAGGTGGTTTTTTCGGGGAAATGGGTGAAAATTTGACCTCGAAAAATGATTGAAACCCCAATCAAAATGCAGCACAACCGCCCACTTTCACATCTTCAATTTATCTTTTCACCTAAAAAAATCACCCATGCAAAATCCAATTTTACTCGCCATTTTCCTGATTCTCAATCAATTAGCCTTTGCCCAAAACATCTCCGCAACTTGGTACGGCGAAAAAGAAAATCCCAACGACATCGCCAATCGAATGGCCAAAACGTCCGACGGCGGCTTCGTTATCACCGGAAAAACGTCGCCCTCGCCCGACCAAAAATTCGATGCTTTTTTGTTGAAAACGGACTCCACCGGAAAAATGCTTTGGCAAAAAACTTTCGGCAGCACGGACAACGAAGAAGGTTTGGACGTGTTGGCTTTGCCCGACGGCAGCATCGTTTTTTGCGGGTACACCGAAAATCAGGAGGCGTGCAAATCGCAGGGTTTCGTGGTCAAAACCGATTCGGAGGGCAATCAAATTTGGAGTTTCGTGCTCGATAACTTTGAGTATCAACAAGTTAGTTGTCTTGCAGCGACGGCAGATGGCGGGTTGCTTTTTGGCGGCAGTCAACTTTCAGACAGGTGGCAATCGTTTTGTGGAAAAATTGACTCGACTGGGAATTTGCTTTTTCAGCACCTTTTTTCATATCAAATAAATGAAAAAGCCGTGCAAATTTTTGAGTCTAAAAATAATTCGCCAATTTTATTTGTCGAAGTTCAAAATGCCGCAGCACATTCGTTGTTCGAGTATTTATTGGATGGAAATGAGATTTGGCATTATAAATACGAAGATCCGTTTGGGCAAATCCAAGCACCAAAAACCACTGTTTTCAAAAATAAGTCCGGCGATATTTGGTTGGCATCGTTGATTGACAATGAAAATTGTATTGTTTTTAATTTGGATAAAAATCAAACCGACACCTTGCACGGCAACTTTTTTTATGCTGATTTTCTGCAATTTCAAGACGACTCGCTCGATATTTTTATAAAGTCTGCCGCAAATTCTTTCAAAACCGAACACTGGATTTACGACGGTGATACTTTTGAAAAAGGGTCGCTTGTCGGCAGCACTTGGGATAGTTATGGAAGCAATTCCATTCAATCACTGCCGATTTTCGAAGGGAAAATAGTGGTTTTGAAAGCCATTTCGCGCCTTTCTGAGTCGCCAGATAAAGATTTTTCACTCACTCAAATTCGGTTGCAATCCAACGAAACGTCCCCCGATTGGAATGAGTTTTTCGGAAAATCGGGGGCGATTTACGATGAATTTGTAATTGCCAGAAGTCGTCAGCCAAACGGGCGACATTTGATTTTGGTTGGCGGCAATCCAGTTTCGACTTTCGGTTATCCGCAATTCCAAACGAAGGTTTCCATTTGGTTGGCCGACGGAACGGGCAAAATTTTGTCGAAAAATGAAAACGCCCTTCATTTTCCCGGATCATTTTTTGGCAACACTTTTTCCATCATTGATATTAAACCGATGCTTGGCGGCGGCTTGGCTTTGCTCCTTTTGGATTGGAATTCGAGTGGTGCGATTTATGTGGTTAAAATTCATTCGAAGGGATATGTTGAAAGCCAAATTCGCCTTGAAATCTTGGATAACTGGTATAATTTGGAGGAATTGCTCCTTCGCCCGGATGGTGGTTTTGCCGTGGTTTTGACCAAAAGTTTTGGCTCTCGCCAGTCATTTTACCTGTTCGATGCTGCTGGAAAATTGGCCGGGCTGCGGCGAATTGGTCAGGAATCTGACCGAATCCAAGCTTTTGCTACCGCCTTGGACGGCACTTTTGTGGCCTTTGGTTTAGAAACTGGGACGGCCAATTTTAAATACCTTTTTTTGAAAACCGATGGTTTTTGGGGCGAAAGTCAGCGGGTGGTGAATGCTTCGGGTTTGGACCAACCCCCGTTTTTTGCGCCTGGAAAATCAATTTTAATGCCTACTTCCGATGGCGGATTTTTGGCCGCTGCACCGGACGGCTGGTTTTTTGGCGGCAAATTTTTGGTGATAAAATTTGATAAAAATGGAGCAGTTCAGTGGACAACAAGCCTTGAATTAGGGAACAATGCCAATGATTTTTCAATCTCCGAAATTCCTGGACGTGGGTATTTGGTGGAAAGTTTTATGGGTTATTTTACAGATGCTGTACCGCTTTGCGAAACTGAAAAAGATACCAAAATTGCCATTCAATTCATTGATTATCAAGGAAAAACAACAGACCAAAATATCATCAACCTGTTCCCGGAAGTCGTCCAATCCAACCCAAATTTTATGGAAAATTACACCTATTCCGGTTGGTCGGGTGTCTTGCACGGCGTGACCCGCGACCTTGTTTTTGTGCAGGCCGAAACTGCCCGAAACCCAAATTCTTTGCCTGCCGAAAATTTGGAAATTTATCCAAACCCATCGAACAATGAATTGGCAATGGCTTTTTCCAATCCGTTTTTAGGAAAAATCGGGGTTGAAATTTTTACCGCCGCCGGGCAACTCGTCCATCAGTTTTCGAGTGAAAAAACAGGCGAAGCTTGGTATTTTCAAATGTCCGATCCGCATTTTCGGCAGGGCGCGTATTTGATCCGGGTGCGAGCGGGCGCGGATGTTTTTTGTGGAAAATGGGTGAAAATTTGACAGATTTTTTAAAATTTTGGAGGCGACACGTCGTCAATTTTGGAAAGGAAAATTTGATACATTGAACAAAATTTTGAAGTTTTTGGAGCGCGGAGATGTTTCGGTTTTTTAAAAACCGTAATTTTTTTCTGTCGGCAAAAAGTCTTTTTTAAAATTCTAAAAAATTGACTCCCAATCAGTTAGACTATTTTCGCCGCTGTTTCGACCCAGCCAAAACCACGCTTGGTATCTTTTTTGTCTTAATGTTTCCAAACCGATTACTTCAATGTTTAAGCAAAATTTAATCCTCTGGGCAGTGCTCCTGATGAGCCTTCCCATGAACGCGCAGAACAAGGAATTCCCAAATGCCATTCATGCCAAAATTAATCTTGTGGATTACGGTGCTTTGTACAACGGCACGACGCGGGTCAGTCAAGGTTTTGAATTTGGATATTTCCGAAATATCGCCCCGTTTTTGAACGCCGGCGTGCCGATCAAAATGGCCGTTGCCAAATTGCCGCTCGAAACCGACAACCGGGTCACCACGAGTTTCGACCTCATTTTTCACCTCGAAAATATCCGTGAGACGGCTAAAATTTCGCCCTACCTTTTTGGTGGGGGGGGTGTTTTTATTGAAAATTTCAAAAAAAAGGACATCCATTTTCCGTTCGGCGCGGGCATTAATTTTCGAATTTCAAAATTTGCCTTCATCAATTTGCAGGGCGAATTCCGAAAAGCAATGGCAGATAATCGCGATAATGTGCAGTTTGGGGCAGGTTTTGTCTATCTTTTGCACAAATCAGAACCCGTTTTCGTCGCACCGCCCCCGCCGTTGGACACCGACAAGGATAGTATTCCTGACCTCGTTGACCGCTGCCCGGACAAATTTGGCCCAGCCTCGGCACTCGGCTGTCCCGACTCCGACGGCGATGGTTTGGGCGATGTCGAAGACCAATGTCCCACCGAAAAAGGGCCTTTGGAAACGCTCGGCTGCCCCGATTCCGACAACGATGGACTCGCCGATCGTGAGGATAAATGCCCAACCGAACCCGGCCCGATCGATGGTTGTCCCGACACGGATAAAGATGGTTTTGCAAATGCAAACGATGAATGCCCGGACGTCGCCGGTCGCTGGAATGGCTGCCCGGACACCGATTTCGACGGCGTGCCCGACAAAGATGACCTCTGCCCGACCGACCCCGGCAAGCCAGAAAACAAAGGTTGCCCGGAGAAAAAAGATGCCGACGGTGATGGTTTTGACGATGCCGATGATAAATGTCCAGATGTCGCTGGAATTTTGAACGGCTGCCCGGACAAAGATTCCGATGGCGTGGCCGATGGCGATGATGCCTGCCCGGACACCGCCGGAAAATTAAAAGGTTGCCCGGACACCGATGAGGATGGCGTGGCCGACAAAGATGACCCGTGTCCGACGGTTGCCGGAAAAACCAACGGTTGCCCCGACACCGATGAAGATGGCTTGGCCGATAAAGACGACCCGTGCCCGACGACCGCTGGAAAAATCAACGGTTGCCCCGACGGCGATGACGACGGCGTGGCCGACAAAGACGATCCGTGCCCGACCGTTGCCGGAAAATTTGGCGGCTGCCCAGACACCGACGGCGATGGCGTGGCCGATAATTTGGACAAATGCCCCACTTCGCCCGGCACCGAAAAAGACCTCGGCTGCCCAGAAATCAAACAAGAAACAAAGGAAAAACTGGCTTTTGCCACCAAAAACGTACAGTTCGAAACTGGAAAAGCCACTTTGAAAATGGAATCCTACGCCATTTTGGACGAACTTTTCAACATTTTAAAACAGTATCCTGACTACAAATTGTCGATTTCCGGCCACACCGACGACGTGGGAAATGACGAAATCAACCTGCAACTTTCATCGGCGCGGGCGAAGGCTTGCCAGGATTATATGCTTTTTCGCGGGGTAAATCCTGCGCGTTTGCGAGCTGCGGGTTTTGGAGAATCGCGCCCGATTGCTGCAAATACCAACAACGCAGGGCGGGAAATGAACCGGCGGGTGGAGTTTGAATTGGTGGTTTTTTAACTATGAACTATGAACTATGAACCATGAACCATGAACTATGAACCATGAACTATGAACTATGAACTATAAATTTTTAGGGTTAACCGTTCATAGTTCATAGTTCATAGT
>JANNMS010000274.1:0-29750 GCA_031398055.1 Saprospirales bacterium
TACCGATTTTGGCCGCGAAAACTATGCTTCGGCGGCGGATGGAAAAGTTGCGGTGAGTTGGGTTTCAACTGAAAATCGGGATTTGAAAAATTCAAACTCGCCACTTATTTCATTGAAAATCAAAGCCTTGCGTGATGTTTCGCTATCTGATGTTTTGAAAATTGACGACTCGCGGCTGCGCCCGGAAGCCTATTTTGGACACGACGAAATCCGGAAAATTGACCTGCGGTTTTTGGAAAAAAATAGGGTAGGCGAGGTGTTTAAAATTTACCCAAACCCCGCCGCCGACCAGTTATTTTTTGAATTTTCAAATGAAAAAGCGACCCCGCTTTCTTGGCAAATCTTCGATTTGACAGGCAGTGAAATCTCGCGCGGCGAGTCCCAAAACCAACCCGAAAAACTGGACATTTCCAATTTGCCGACAGGCAGTTTTTACCTAAAAATAAATGTCGGCTCGGAAGTTTTCGGGAAAGTTTTTTTCAAAAAGTAGCCAAAATTTGGGCAGTCATCCGCGAGGTCTTTCTAATATTGCCAGCCGTTTTTTGATTTAAAATTTTCCAATTTAGAAATAATGAAGCCGACCAATATCAAAGACCCCGAATATTTCCATAAAGTTGTGGATTGCCAAAAAGCCTGTCCCGCGCACACACCCGTGCCGGAATACATCCGTTTGATTGCCGCCGGGCGGTACACCGATGCGTACATGGTCAATTGGGAATCCAATGTTTTTCCTGGGGTTTTGGGCAGGACTTGCGACCGTCCGTGCGAACCTGCGTGCCGTCGCGGGCGGTTGGAAGATGAAGAACCGGTGGCGATTTGCCGTTTGAAAAGGGTCGCTGCCGACAACAAATCCGATATCACCCACCTCCTGCCGCGTGCGCCAGAGCAAAAAAACGGCAAAAAAATCGCCATCATCGGTGCAGGCCCGGCCTCGTTGACCGTCGCCCGCGACCTCGCACCGCTCGGCTACGAAATCCATATTTTCGACAACCAAGACCTCGGCGGGGGGATGATGCGTTCGCAAATTCCGTCGTTTCGGCTGCCGGAAACGGTTTTGAACGACGAGGTTGGCTACATTTTGGGCATCGGCGGCATCACCACACATTTCAAAACTTACGTTTCGAGTTTGCAGGAAATTTTGGACAAAAACTACGATGCCATTTTCGTCGGCACGGGTGCACCGCGCGGAAAAGACTTGCCAAAATTGCCAGGCAGGTGGGAAGCAAAAGAACAAATCCACATCGGAATCGAATGGTTGGCGAGCGTCGCGTTCGAGCACACCGCAAAAATTGGTAAAAACGTTATCGTTTTGGGCGGCGGAAACACGGCGATGGACTGTTGCCGCACTTCAAAACGCATCGGCGGCGATTCGGTGACGGTCGTCGTGCGCTCCGGTTTTAAAACGATGAAAGCCTCGCCCTGGGAAATTGAGGACGCGCAACGCGAGGACATCCCGATTTTGAACAATATGCCACCAAAAGAATTTGTGGTGGAGAATGGAAAATTGGTCGGAATGTTATTTGAAAAAGTAAAAGAACAGAAAGATGAATATGGCCGCCGGGAATTGGTGCCGACCGGCGAACCGGACGTTTTTTTGCCCGCCGACGAGGTGCTTTTGGCCATCGGACAGGAAAATGCGTTCCCGTGGATTGAGCGAAATTTGGGGATTGCTTTTGACAAATGGGAAACGCCGGTGCTCGATCCGGTGACTTTTCAAAGCACGTTGCCGAACGTTTTTTTTGGCGGCGACTCGGCTTTTGGTCCAAAAAACGTCATCACGGCGGTCGCGCACGGGCATCAGGCCGCGATTTCGATTGACCTTTTTTGTCAGGGACGCGACTTGAAAAATGAACGACTCGCCCCGACCGTCAATTTGATTCACCAAAAAATGGGCATCCACGAATGGAGTTACGATTCCGGCGTGGACGATCACGCACGTTTCAAAGTGCCGCACGCCGACAAAAAACTGAGTTTGAAAGATCGAAAAATGGAAGTCGAACTCGGTTTTGACCAAAAAATCGGATACAAAGAGGCGCAACGTTGTCTGAACTGCGATGTTCAGACTATTTTTTCCGAAAAACTTTGCATCGAATGCGATGCCTGCATGGATATCTGCCCGACTTCTTGCATTTCGTTTGTCGAAAATGGTGAGGAAATGGATTTGCGGACGCGGCTTTCCGCGCCGGCGCTGAATTTGACGCAGGATTTGTACGTTTCGGATTCGCTGAAAACCATGCGGGTCATGGTCAAAGACGAAGACCTGTGTTTGCACTGCGGCTTGTGCGCCGAACGCTGCCCGACAGCGGCGTGGGACATGGTGAAACATTTGTATTCGGTGACGAAAGCAGGCAGCATGGAATATTCTTGCCAGCAAAAACATGGGATGGCGGCGATTGGGTGATTTTTTAGTATTCAAATTATGAAAAAGCAAGTCTGGTTCGTCCTTCTTTTTTGCATCGGTTTGGCCTTTTTCGAAGCCTGCATTGGCACGAGTTGCGATTGCCCGAACACGTTGCCATTTTTCAATTTTGAAAAATTGAAAGTGGAAACTATCCACCAAAATACTTTTGGAGAACCGCTTCGATTGGCTTTGACCGCCGACAGCGTAATTTTTTTGGCAAAATGTCAATCCAAGTGGCCGAATTTCACCCCATCGGCTTTCGGTTGCAGTTGTTTGGAAAATGGTGACCGGGGCCCAAAAATTCCAATTTTAGGTTTCAATATCATCGCTGACCAAGATTTCAATGACAGTTTACCTGCTGGCGTATCGCTCAACTCGCTTTTTTTTGCCACCGATTCTTACTATTCTATCACTGAAAAATTAGAACCGACGCGGCTTTTTCCGTTGGATGACTTGACCAATTTGACACCTTTTTCTTATGGACAAGAGCAAAGTTTGTTGTTGATTCTTGGCCAAATTCCTGAAAAATCATTTCCGAAGGGCGTAAAATTTACAATTGATTGTTTTAAAACAGACAGCAGCCGTGCCTCGGTAACGACTTCGGCCATTCAATTTTAGCGGTCAATTTCCACATCTAAAAAAATCAAAAAAAAGGGTTCGACTGCCGAAGCAAGCGAACCCTTTTTTACTTAAAAAATGGAGTAAAATTTACTCAAAATTTACTTAAAAAATATGGTCTCCGTCGAACAAGCCACCGAATTAATTTTCCAAAATCTGATGTCGTTCGGTTCAGAACTTGTGCCGATTGGCAAGGCCACCGGACGGATTTTAGCCCAAAATCTTTGTGCCGACCGACCTTTTCCGCCCTTCGATCGGGTTTCGATGGACGGCATCGCGTTGCGGGTGGATGATTTTTTTTCTGGAAAAAAGACTTTCAAAATCGTCGGTTTGCAGGCCGCCGGGCAATCTCCAAAAACAATAAAACATCCCGGCGACTGCCTCGAAATCATGACCGGCGCGGTTTTGCCCGGCGGTGCGGACTCGATAGTTCGGTACGAAGATTTAAAAATTGAAAACGGTTTTGCAGAAATAATTTTGGAAAAAATAGAACGCTGGCAAAACATCCACCGGCAAGGAATTGACCGAAAAATCGGCGACCTGCTCGTGGCTGCCGGGACTCGAATTTCGCCCGCCGAAATTGCGACCGCCGCGACGATTGGTTTGTCAAAAATCGAAGTTGCGCGGCTGCCAAAAACAGCAGTGATTTCGACCGGCGACGAACTCGTTTCGGTTGAAAAACTGCCGCTGCCGCACCAAATCCGGATGTCGAATGCCCATGCAATCCACTCAGTTTTGCTCGGTTTTGGCATCGAAGCCACGATTTTTCACTTGCCTGACTCGCCCAAAATTTTAAAAAAACGGCTGGCAAAAATTTTAGAAAAATACCCGCTCGTCATTTTGAGCGGGGCAGTTTCGAAAGGAAAACTGGATTTTTTGCCCCAAATTTTGCCGGAATTGGGCGTTGAAAAAGTGTTTCACCGCGTCGCGCAGCGTCCCGGAAACCCGTTTTGGTTTGGTCGGCGGGGCGATGAAAACATCGTTTTTGCGCCGCCCGGCAACCCGGTTTCTACTTTTATGGTGACGCACCGATACATTTTGCCCTGGCTGCGGGCGAGTTTTGGGATGCCAAAAACGCCCCAAGAATTTGCCGTTTTGACTGAAAAAGTAAATTTCAAACCCGATTTGACTTATTTTTTGCAGGTGAAATTGTCGTCGGGAAATGATGGCCGTTTGTTGGCTTCGCCCGTTTTTGGGCACGGCTCTGGCGACCTCGCCAATTTGAACGACTCAGATGCTTTTTTGGAATTGCCGCGTGGCCGGGAGGTTTTTGAGGCGGGCGAGGCATTTTCAATCATTCGTTTTCGGTAAAATTCATAATTCATCATTTATCATTCATCATTTTAAAATTGGAATTTTCACACCTCGACCCAGCCACCGGCCAACCAAAAATGGTGGACGTTTCTGAAAAAAAAATCACGTTGCGAACTGCCACCGCGCAGGCAATCGTGGTTTTGCCGCCCGAAATTTTGGCGACCGCCGAGCGCGGCGAAATTTTTTCAAAAAAAGGGCCAGTCATCGCCACCGCAATCATCGCCGGGGTGATGGCTGCCAAAAAAACGGGCGATTTAATACCGTTTTGCCACCCGCTTGGTTTGGAAAAATGCGATTTTTCGACCGACCTCAATTTTGAAACGGGCGAATTGACCCTCGAATGCACGACTGGTTTGCATGGAAAAACGGGTGTGGAAATGGAGGCTTTGACCGCCGTTTCCGTCGCGGCTTTGACGGTTTATGACATGTGCAAAGCGGTTTCAAAAGGCATCGTGATTCGAGAAATTCGGCTTTTGAAAAAGACAGGCGGCAAAAGTGATTTTGCAGTCTAAATTTTTTGCAACTCCCACAGCATCAACGATTTATCATCAAACTCTCCGTGCATTTCCGTGCAATTTTCCACCAAAACTTCGAGCGGTTTTGGAAAATGAAAAGGCGCAATTTCCAAATTCAGCGGTCGCCAATATCCTGTTTGGATGTCTTTATTTTCCGTCAAATTTGGGAAAGAAGTGGTCAGCAAAAACCGACAGCCGCTGCGTTTCAGGCTTTCAATGGCGCGCCAAATATTTTCAAAAGACAAATGCACGAGGCAATCCCGAACCAAAACGCAGTCCATTTTTGGCAACGGATCGGTGAGCAAATCGAGTTTTTGAAATGAAATATTTTCAGTAGAAAATTTTTGCCGGTTCGCTTCCACCAAATCCGAAACAATGTCCGCGCCGAGGTATTGAATTCCAGATAAATCGGTGATTTTCAACCAATTGAAATCGCCGCACGGCAGATCGAGCAAAGTTTTTACCTCATATTTTTTGAGCAAAATGGGCAGTTCGCGGCGCAAAGTTTCGGTTTGCCGAAGTTCCGAACCCGCGCCGGAGACGGATTCCCGGCTTCGCCAATATCTTTTTTGGTAAGTTTCTGTGAAGATTTCTTCGACCGTTTTTTGGTCGAATTGCTGTTTTTTAACTCGGTGGTGGAATCGCCAGATGTGATAATATTTTTTTAAAATGGACAAAAAAGACATTTTCAAAAAATAAAACTGATAAAAAGCAAATTTGGAAATTTTCCATTTCCACCAAAATCAATCACCCGACCGGAATCAGAAAACGGAAGTCCTCCCTCCGGCACCACGGTTGTTTTACTAAATTCCCATTCCAAAGGCAAGTCGAGTTCGATTCCGATGCTCAATCTGGGCAAAATGAAAAATTGGCAACCTGAAAAAACAGCGACCGATGGCGTGTTCGATTTGATTTCGCCGGTGGATTTGTACTCATTTACGGTCATTCCGTTGAAAATCAATTTTCGGTGACTATCACTTTTTGACTCCGTCCGGGCAAAGCCAAAATTGCCGCCCAACCAAAACCGAAACCTATTTCTGGTAAATTGCCGCTCGGCTCCGATGCTGATTTTCCATGCCTTTTTGTCGATCATCGAAACATAAGTTTGCAAAGAATCCACTTTTGGAGTGGAAATGTCTACCCCAATTTTTTGTTTAAAAAAACCGGGGACGAGCCGCACCGCCCACGTTTTTGCCCATTTTTCGGTGGTTGGCGGTGCGATTTGATATTTAAAAATAAAATTCAGGCCCGATTTGTTTTCCAAAAAATAATTGAAATCCACGCCGATTTCATGGCGAAAAGGTGATTGGTTTGGTTCTGTGGAAGTTTGGGCGTGGACAAAATTCGCTGAAATGAATAATAAAATGGCTGAAAAAACAGCTGAATTGGCTGCACGTTTCCAATTTTGAAAAGTTGAAATCATGTGATAAATTTTTTGGGTAAATGTAGGAATTGGAGGTCGGAATTTATTCCGACCCTACAAAACTTGCCTGAAATGGTCGGAATAAATTCCGACCTCCATTTCGTCATTTTTGCACCGCCACTTTCAAAACCACATCCCGCTCGCCCGCCGTTTCAATTTTCAAAAAATAAACCCCGCTCGGCACGTCCAAAATTTCGATTTCAAACGGTTCACGGCTGGCTGTCAAGTTCCAATTTTTGATTTTCCGGCCATCCATGCTGCTCAAATTCAAAGCAATTTCCCGGTTTTCGAGCGGCGACAAATTGACAAAAAACCGTTCCGACGCTGGATTTGGGAAAATTCTGATTTTGTCAAAATTCGGAAAGTCCAAATTTTCAATTTTTGAAAAAACCTCCGAACCATCGCGGTTGACCATTTTTAACCTGTAAAAATTCGAGCCGTCGAGCGGTCGGTCGTCGTTTTCCGAAAAATATAAAACCTCGCCAGACGTGCCGCGAGCGTCAATTTTTAAAATGGGTTCAAAGTTTTTGTCGGCCAATTTGTCATTCTGTAACAATCCGCTGCGTTCGATGACAAAATAATCACGCGTTTCATCGGGCGATTTTGGGTTGGAAATCCATTGTAAAACGGCGGCGTTTCCCGATTTTTTTACATTAAAAACCAGTTCGTCAGCCTCGGCGAGGCGGTTTGCGGAAACGGCGATGAATTGCTCTTTTTCACAAATCGGCTGCCAATTTGAGGTGTAAAAATTGACTTTCACAAAGTAGTTTCCGGGAGTTAAATTATTGATTGTCTGCGAGTTGGCAGCGCAATCGCCTGCACAATTGAAAACACGCTGCCACGTCGAATTGAAAATTTGGATTTGTGAAATTGGGGCTGTCAAACCATTTATTTTCAAATTTCCAGCACCGGGAACGACTGAAATTTGGTCGCAATTCGTTCCGCCGCTGCTGCCAGAGACGTTGACAAATTGTTCTTTTTCACAAATCGGCTGCCAGTTTGAGGTGTAAAAATTGACTTTTACAAAGTACTTTCCGGCGGTTAAATTATTGATTGTGTGCGTGTTAACTGAACAATCTCCCGAACAATTGAAAACGCGCTGCCACGTCGAATTGAAAACTTGGATTTGGGAAACCGGTGCGGTCAAACCACCGATGTCGATTTTTCCACTGCCCGGCGCGATTGAAATATTCGAGCAATTCACGCCGCCGCCGGACGTGGAAATAGTGACCTGCGATGTGCAATTTGCCGACAGGCCAGCCGAATTTGTCACCGTAACCAAAACCGGAAATGTGCCCGCCGCAGAAAATGAATTGGGCGAAACGGTGGTCGTCAAAGTGCCGCAACCCGCCGTGCTGCTCGCCACGACATCAGCTGCCGCGATGGAAACCGAGCCGCCGCCGGACGGCAAATTTTTGGAAATATTTTTACAAATCACGGTCGGCGGAACGGTGCAACCGCCTCCGGAAACTTGGATAAATTGTTCTTTTTCACAAATCGGCTGCCAGTTGGAGGTGTAAAAATTGACTTTCACAAAGTAATTTCCTGCAGGTAAATCATTGATTGTCTGTGAGTTGGCTGCACAATTGCCTGCACAATTAAAAACACGTTGCCACGTAGAATTGAAAATTTGGATTTGAGAAATGGGGGCGTTCAAACCCGCGACGGTGATGTTTCCAGCACCTGAATTTATTGAAATATTCGTGCAGGAAACGGCCTGCGATTTCCACGGCAACTGCAAAACCCGCTGCGCTGCGAGTTCGCCGAGCCGCAAACCTTCCTCGCAATCCATTTTAAAATGGACGCCGAGCGGGATTCTGGATTCGGCATTTTCGACGCCGTGCTGCCGAAAAGAAGTAAAAGTTCGGGACGTGCCGATAAAATCGGTGCGACCCTCGTGGCTTTTGTCGGTGAAAATGTAATTGCCGGGATGCTCCGGCGTGTTTTCAAAAAGGCTCGAAAAAATGCCCGACATCACGCCGCCAAAACCCGAATGACCAGAAGGGTAGGCCGGAAAAGCGGGCGTGACGCCTTGCGCCCCCGAAATCGGGTTGTTCAAATTGGTCGTCCAACTGGCCGCTGCCGGAATTTGCTGGGACATCACCCGACGAATGAAAGAAACCGGACGTTCGACATTGTACACATATTTTGAATGCCAGACTGCGATGGCCGCGTCGTTGCTGGCCACGCCGAGTTTGGCATACATTTCAATTGATTTTGCTAAATTCAGATTTTCCAAAACTATCATTTGATTTGCCACGGAAATGCCCCGCGCCGGCGGCGAAAAAGTCACCCCGGTGATGTCGTCGCTCCAATATTCGGCAATCCATTTTTGTTCGTAGGCTGCCGGGACGTTGTTTTTTATGTCATTTACTGCTTCGAAAACCTGCCGCGCCTCTTCGTAAAATGGGCTGCCAGGAGTTTCAGAATATGGCAACGGCGGCTGGGCAAGTTTTTCATTTTGCGACATCGCCATCAATCGTGCAGTGCCATGAAATGGCGAAACGGCGCGGCCAAAATCGGGAAACGTCGGTTGCCAAAGCCCCGGCCCGGCAGGCGGAACGTAACTTGTCGGCTGCGGATTTGGCCAAGAAGTCGAGGCAATCGGGTCGGTTTGCAACCAAATCCAAAGGGCATCGGCGATGGAATTTCCCCAATTTTCAGATTGAGAAAGCATCGCCGGAGAGATTTGCCCGGCAAATTGATTGTGAAATTGCACCCGCAACGTCTCGATTTTTGAAAACCTCGTGGGCTGCGTGGCACTCAAATATTGAAAAAACCGGGTCATCAAATTGGAATATGCCGCGTTCACCGCCGCCGGAAAATGGTACGGCGCGCCTGCCTGGGGGTCGGGCAAGTTCAAACCGGGCAGCGAATTTTCAAGCGAATTGAAACCCGGCATGCCCGGCACGCAGGTTTCGTAACCCGCCAAACCGAGGTAGGCCATCGCTACAGAAATCGGTGCTGGGCGAAAACCATTGCCATATCGGTCGATTTCGAGGAGCAATTTGTTCCATTCGAGCGGGACGGTGGCGGGAAAATTGGCAGCAGGAGTTTGTGAAAACACGGCCAACCGGGCGGAAAGCAGGCAAAAAAGTAGCAGAAATCGCATAAAAAGGGAGAATTTGCACCCGGGGGGAAGGCTTGTTAATTGTTAAACGAAGGTGCAGCACTGAAATATGCGATTTCTTAAAGTCAGATTAGAAATGGTTTTTGGATTTGAAATTCAGGTTTTTACGCAATTTTGAAATTTCGGTTATTCGCTCCGTAAACTATCTGTCGGATTGGCCACCGCAGCCCGAAAAGATTGAAAACCAATGGTCAAAAAAGCAATCGCCACCGCCAGCAGCCCAGCCATCAGAAAAACCGCCAACCCCAAATCGATCCGATAATGAAAATCGGCGAGCCATTTTTTCATAAAAAAATAGGCAACCGGCGAACCCAACAAAATGGATACGCTCACCAATTTCAAAAAATCTTTTGACAAAAGTCCCACGACACTTGCCACCGACGCGCCCAAAACTTTGCGGATTCCGATTTCTTTCGTCCGTTGCCGCACCGCAAAAGCAATCATCCCAAACAATCCAAAACATGAAAGAAAAATCGCGACCGCAGCAAAAAGTGCAATCAATTTGGCAAAACGATTGTCCTCGGCGTAGGCATCGGCGAGGGTTTGGTCGAGGAAACTGCATTCAAAAACCTTTTCTGGAAAACTTTCGCGCCACGTGTTTTCGATAAATTTTTGGGTTTCGCCCACGTCGGTCGCCGCAATTTTTATCGCAAAACGGGTAAACATCCCCGGGCTGACTTCCAAAATCAAGGGCTGCAAACCCGTCCGCAAACTTTGGGCATTAAAATCATTGACCACGCCGACCACTTTTCCATCCCGGTTTCCTTTTGCGCCTCGTGAAATATTTTGGCCGAGTGCCTCCTCCGGCGTTGCCCAACCAAAAGATTTGCAAGCCTCTTGATTAACAATATATCCGCTGATGTGGTCGGTGCCAAACGACTTGTCAAAATCGCGCCCGGCGATGATTTTCAACCCAAAAATTTTCAAAAAATCGTAGTCCACCGAAATCGCGGGCAGCACCACGCCATCTTCCAATTTGATTTTGTCGGTCGTAAATGGATGGTTCACCGCGCCCGTCCCGGGCAGTGCAGAGGCCATCGTGACGGCAGAAATTTTTGGGTTTTGGAGCAATTTTTCTTCGAAAGCATTCGTCCGGTTGCGCAAATTTTGGTCGCCCGGCGAAAAATTCGAGTTGATGTTTGGGCTGAAAAGCGGCACGCCCAGCACCATTTCGCGGTCAAAACCGAGCGGGCGGTTTTTTAAAAAATCCAACTGTTTCAAAATGATGCCCGTCCCGGCGAGCAGTGCGACGGCAACGGTGAATTGCAAGGTCATCAAGGTTTTTGCCAGCCAGTTTTTGTTTTTTCCAGAACCGCCGGTCGCGCCGCGAAACATATCGACTGCCCGAAATTTTGAGGCAAAAATTGCCGGGTAAATGCCCGCCAGCAAGCAAGCGACCACGAAAATTCCAAAAAACAAAGCCGTCGTGCCCCAATTTTCGGAAAATGAAAAATCTGGCGTGCGCCCAAAAAACGCGGCCATTTTTGGCAAAAACAGTTTGACCAAAACCAAAGCCGTGAAAAATGCAGGCAAACCGAGCAAAAAAGTCTCGCCCAACATTTGGCGGATGACTTGCCATTTTCCACTGCCCAACACTTTTCGCACGCCCACTTCTTTGCCCCGGCTGAGTTGTGCGGCCGTGCTCAAATTGACAAAATTGATGCAGGCGATGCCCAAAATCAGCAGGCCGATCAATGCAAAAATTTTCAAATAATTGGGGTCGGCGGCGGGCACGGGTTCGTCCTGCGCTTCGGATTTTAGGTGGATGTCGCGGACGGAAATCAGTTTGAAATCCTGTTTGTCGCGCATTTCCGGGATGCCGTTTTTTTGGATAAAATCTTTAAAACGAGCGTTCACCGCAGCCGGGTCAGCACCCGGTCGGAGCAAAATATAAGTATTGGCGTACGAGGCTAACTTGTTGTTTACCAAAACATTGCGCACATTTTCGCGGGCAAATTCCGGTTCGACGTCGGGGATGTTTTTGAACGGCGCGATAAAATCAAACTGAAAATGTGCGTTCTCCGGCATCGACCGGACGACCGCCCCGACGGTGAACGGGCCTTGGTTTGCGAGCAAAACTTGCTCGCCCAAAACATTTTCAGAACCAAAAAACCGCTCCGCAGATTTGTCGGTCAAAATGATGGAAAATGGGGTGTGCAGCGCACGTTCCGGGTCGCCGTGCAAGACTTCGAAACCAAAAATCTGCTGCGCGGTCGAGTCGGCGAAATAGGCATTTTCGAGTTCAAATTCGCGGTGGTTGCCCGGCACACGCAGGCTGATATTTCTTGAAAAAAGCCGTGCGGAATTTTCAATTTCTGGGAAAAAATCTTTCAAAAGTGGCTGAAACGGGGTCGGCGTGGTGGTCAAAGTGAACGCGCTGCCCGTGAAATTGATGACATAATCCATCCGAAACAAGCGGTCGGCGGTGGGGTAGTGGCGGTCGTAGGAATGTTCAAATTGGTACCAAATGAAGGTCAAAAAGCAAAAAGCAAGGCCGATGGCGAGGCCCGTGAAATTGACAAAAGAAAAGAGGCGATTTTTAAAAATCTGACGGAATGCAAGTTTTAAAAACATATTTTTTTACAAATTTGGAATTTTAAATTAAACTTTTAATTTTCACTCGCCCCGCAAAACATCCGCAGGGTTCACCCGCAGCGTCTGCCAGATTTTGAGGCCAATCGTCAAAACAACAATCACGAGCACGCCCGCCGTGCCAATTATTAATGAAATCGGCTGCACGCCCGCATTGATTTTGAAAATGCTGTCCATCAAAAGCGTTGAAAAAAACTTGCCCAAAAAACAGCCCACCGCCACGGCCAACACCAAAATCACGACCAATTTTTTGTTCAAAATCCAAGTGATGTGTTTTGCCGACGCGCCCAAAACCCGCCGCACGGCCACCTCGCGGGTGCGCTTTTGCACGTCCAATGAAATGATCGAAAACAGCCCAGTGATGCAAAGCAAAATGGTCACGATGGCAAACAAATTCATCGTGTTTGCAATGTTGGTCGAGACTTCGAGGGCTTCTTGCAGCACTTCGTTTTGGTAACCAAGATTGACGGGGGTGAACGGAAATACCTTTTTCCACTCGTTTTCGAGGGCGGCCAGCACGATTTTGGATTGCTCCGGCGAGGCGGTTTGGACGATTGTCCGCAAGAATTTGTTGGCTGGAACCTGCCGAATCACGGTTGGTGAAATCGGCGAAAATGGCCGGTCAGTCATAAAATCAGCGACCACGCCGACGATCCTGAAATCCGTGTTCAGCAAGTTTATTTTTTCGCCGATTGGGCTTTTTCCAGCGCAGGTTTCGAGCACAAACTTTTGATTTACAACGACTTCCGGCGAAATGGTCGTGTCCCCGGCAGGCACTGGCATCACGCCAGAAACCAGTTTGAAATCCATCATTTTCAAAAAATCATTGCCCACATCGAACACCGCCGCCGTGTGATTTTCACCGTGAAAATCAGTGTCAAAATAACTGAAACCAAAACCGGGCAAGTGCCGGGTTCCGCAGGTTTTGACCACGCCGGGCACGTTTTTGGCTGAATTTTCAAAAAGATGGAACGCAGATTCGCTCGGCGTCCAGGCCTGCAACATATTTTGGTAAGAATATCCGAGGTCGGCGGAGCGGTTAAATTCGGCATTTTGGGCAAAACTTATCGCCGTGATGACCGCAAAAATGGAAATCACGACCTGAAAACCCATCATCGAGCGACTGAAAAAACTGCCGCCGCCCGTCAAAACCCCGCCCCGGAAAATACTCGCCGGACGGAACGCCGAAACGTAAAACGCGGGGTAAATTCCTGCCAAAAAAGTGGTCGCTAAAATCACTGCGCCGAGGTAAGTCAAAACTTGTAAGTCATTGGTTTTCAACCGAAAATCAGTAAATTTCCAAGTTGCGTTGAACCAATCCATCACTGGAAAAGCCATGAAAAAACCCAAAATCCCGCCCAGCAAAACCACCAAAAAAGACTCGACCAAAAGTTGCCGGATGATCTGAAAACGGGTGCCGCCCATCACTTTTCGCACGCCCATTTCGCGCAATCTGCGGTTGCAAAGTGCCAGAGTCATGTTTGCAAAATTCAAAATTGCGGCCAGCAAAAGTATGGCGGCCAGCACGATATTTCCCCAAACTGCTGCCGGCGGGACGCCTTCCCAAAGGCCATAAATCTGCATTTCGCGGGAAGCCAAAGCCAATTCGAGCATGGCATTGAGCCGAAAAGTTTTGATTTTCCATTCCGGTTGGGCAGAATTTTGGGGAGCGGTGAAATTTTGCAGGGCAGTTTGCACGGCTGCGCGGTCGCCGGGAGTTTTCAATTTTAAAAAAACACCGTCGGCCTGTTTTTTCCAATCGGAATAATCGGGGCGTTTTCCGCCTTCCATTTGATTGTCGCGGTGCGTCAAAAAACCAAAACGGATGCTCGAATTGAGCGGCAATTTTTTGAAAATACCGCCCACAATCAATGGTTTTTTATACTCGGCATCTGCAAAAAACAAGAGTTCTTGACCGATTGGGTTTTCTTTCCCAAAATATTTTACGGCCATTTCTTCGGTAATCAAAACGTGGTTTCGATCGCTCAAATCGTCGCTGCCGGATGCGAGTTCAAAATCAAAAACGTGCCGGAAATTTTCATCCGTAAAAAAAATGCGTTCGTTGAAAACGGCTTCGCCACGTTTGACCACCGTTCCATTTCCATCAAAAGTGGTGGCCATTTCGACGCCGGGCAGGTTGTCTTTTGCCAAAATAGCAATGGGCGTCGGGCAAATCCCAGCGTTTTCGCCGTTCGATTCCTTGATCGTTTCGACATGAAAAATGCGGTCAACATCGCCGTGCCAACTATCAAAACTGTTGGCAAAACGCCAGACCAAAAACGCCAAAATGCAAAACGCGACCGCAAAACCAAGACCTAAAACATTGATAATCATGTGCCGGAGATTGCGGCGAAGGTTTCGCAAGGCGATGGTGAGATAGTTTCGTAACATAACTTCTGAGATTGTTTTTGGGATAAAAATCAGAAGCCGTGCCAGTTTTTTAAAGAGTTGGTTTTCAACTCTTTAAAATTTAAAATCGGGTTTTCAGTAATTTTTTTTGTCCGAAAATGGACAGGTTGTGTTCGTTCTTTTATGGATAAAATGTCTGAATCAGAATTTGCAGGATTTTAGAATTTACAAAATTAGCAGCATGCTGCAAATTCTAAAATTCTGCAAATTTTGATTCAGACCAATTGGCTTTATGAATAAAATGTCTGAATCAGAATTTACTGGATTTTAGAATTTTCAAAATTAACCCCATTCTAAAAATTTTAAAATCCTGTAAATTTTGATTCAAACCACTTGCGATTATGTTTAAAGAAAATAACTCAGGATTTTCTTTCAAACAAAGCCAGTAAAACATTGCCCATGTAAATTCCCAACCCGGACTCGACGAAAGTAAAAAACATCGTCATGTCTTCGAAACTGATGAAGTTGAAAAGTGCTTTCATCGTAATCAAACTGAGGACGGCGATAAAATGTCCGTGCACCAAAAATTTGACGAGGCCAGAAATTTGCGGCTCGTTCGCGGTTTCGGCCGGGGCGGTTTCAGTGATTGATTTCCCCAAAAAACGAAAAACGACACCGCCATAAAGTGCCGTCACCGGGGCGAGCATCCCCATCAAAGCTGTAAATTCTTCGCGGTCAAAACCTTGAATCAGGTAAAAAACGGAGGAGACAAAAATCAATGCAAAATGGTAAATCAAAATCAGCCGGGCGACGCGGGCGCGGGGCGAAATTGAGGGCTGTGCAGTCCTTGCAGCAGTCTGATTATCAAGTGATTGAGCCATAATTTTTGAGTAATTCATCGGCGGCCAAGATAAGTTAACATTCTTTTAAAAAGTGCATTTTGGTAGTTTGTCAGGTCGTTTTTGTACTTCAATTCCATGTCTTTGTAATTGTTGCGGCGCGGCGGAAAAAGGACGCCCGAACCATATTTTCCCTGAAAATCCCAGCGCAATTCTACATCCTCGCCCCGCTGCGTGCCTTTCACAAAAATACGGTGAAATTCATAGTAACCTTCCGGGCAAATTTCATTGCTGAGGTGGGTTACTTCGACCACAAACTCATCTTCGAACGAATAAGTAGTGTCAATTCTTGCATTCCAAAGTACCGGAGTGCCTTTCTTTTTGTACCAATTTATAAAAAACACTTTGGCATTGGCGCAAACTGTGCCCACTTTTTGGCTTCGGACAATCGCAGAATTTTCCCCAACATTTACCCCGCTGATGCCGCCGCTCGGCAAAGAAATCTGCATCGGAATGGCCGATCGCAGGCTCCGACCTTCGACTGGAATTTTGCCATTTTCACCATAAATTTTTACAAAAAAATGCGCAGGTTGGTGGCAACGCACCACAATTTCGGCCTGTTCTTCGCGGATTTCGGCCAAAAAAGCCCATTTTTTCAACAAACGTTCGTGGAAAAATTGGCCGTTCAAATCGCGGTTTTTTTCTTCCAAATTGTTCCAAACGCACTGCATCGAATCACAAACGTGGTCACCCGAAAACGCTGGGCGCAAAAACAAAGTGGCCTTCGTTTTCGTCACCGAAAAACTATCGGCCACAAAAAATTTGTCCAGCCGATTTTCGGCCAACCATTTTCGAAATTCGGGGATTTTTTTTCGGAAAAAAGGCTCGTCGCGCCGCAGGTCGTCCGAAATTTGACCTGCCAAATTGCCTGTACAAAAACAGACAATCGCAACGAGCAAGGCGGTATTAAAATACATTTTTGACATGACAGGAAAGATGAACCAAATGACAATTTTGGATTTTCGGTTTACGATTTTTGCACCGATTCGTAAATCGTATCTTCAAAATCGCAAATCCAACATCGTTATTTCTGGTAATTTTTGGTTTAACTTTTTTTATTAAAAATCTTAACCTTTACCGCCCGCAAAGTTTTAACGCATTGAAAATCAATACATCATGCAAAATTTTTCAACAAATCTGCTGAAACATTGTCGCGTCGTGCCTCGGCGATTTCGAGCATTTTCGGAAGAAGATTTGTCGCACCGCAGTGCTCCCGGCAAGTGGTCGCGCAAAGAAATTATCGGCCATTTGATTGATTCGGCGGCGAATAATCATCAGCGTTGGGTGCGGGCGATGCGCGGCGAGCAGCCCAAAATTGTGTACGAACAAAACGATTTTGTCCGTTTGCAAAATTACCAAAACGCCGATTCAAAAAGCGTAATTGGTTTGTGGGAAAATTACAACCGCCACCTCGCGCACTTGGCTTTGCAGATGTCCGAAGCCGATTTGGGGCAAACTTTGGAAATGTATGGCCGCGAAGTCACGTTGAAGTTTTGTGTGGAAGATTATTTGCGGCATTTGGAGCATCATTTGCGGCAATTTGATGGGCTGCCGACCGCCGCTTTTCCAATGTGAAAATTTTAAATTGGTCGAAAATCCAAAAGGGAATTGACCGAAAAAATGGTTCTCAATCTTAACTTTGACCGTCCAAAATCGAAAAAATGGTTCGTCAACTCTTTTCCTGCATCGGTTTGTTTGCCCTCGGGTTCTGTCTTTTTTCGACAGCCTTGCAAACCTGCGGCACGATGTCGTGCGGCTCGGCGAGTGGTTCGGAAAGTTGCGGTTTTACGAAAAATGAAATCCCAAAATCCTGCTCACCTTTTGATGATTGCGGCAAAGAATCGGGCAGCCAAAGTCCTCGTGGTTGCTGTATTTGCATCCCAAATTGTTGTGTTTTCATCGTCCCGGAAGTCAAATACGATTTGTGTTTGACGGTGCCGGGCGAGTTTTCAACGCGACTTTTTGGCGAGCAGTTTTTTGCTTTGCAGTCGGTTGACTTTTCAATTTGGCGACCGCCTGTTTTTGAAGTTTATGGATAAAATGTTTGAATCAGAATTTGTGGAATTTTAGAATTTACAGAATGCTGCAAATTTAGAAAATTCTAAAATTCCGCAAATTCTGATTCAGAACACTTGCATTTATTTTCAAAAACTTAAATTTTCAAAAAAAATGTCTAAAAATAAATTTCTCGCGCTCGGCGCGTCCATTTTCCTCGCTGCATCCATCGCATTTTTCACGGCCAAAGCCAACGGCACTTGCTGCCAAACTTCGGCTAGCTGCGATGTCGAAGCAGGCACTTGCAACGGCGTTCCTTGCGAAACGAGCAGCAGTTGCTGCCCAATCGAAGGTTGCCCACTTTGCAAGTAATCCTCTGGAAATTGGATAAAATTTCAATGATTTTGGGGCGGCTGAGTTTTCAGCCGTCCCTTTTTTTATTCCTTCGCCGCCAATCCAATGTATTGTTGTACCATTTTCAAATCGCCAAAGCTGTATTTTTCTCCAAAATGCGCTTTTGCCTCGCTACTCGAAATCGTTTTGTTTTTGACAAAAAACTCTGCGATTTCGTGGACATTTTCCTCGTCCATCATTTCAAAAATACTCAACTCGCCGAGGCCGATAAAATGCGCCAAATGACCTTCAATCGTGCTGCGAACCATCGAACGTTCGTGCGCAATTTCTTCCAGATTTTTCCCGGATTTGAACAAATCGAAACTCACTTTTTTGGTGTCGGGTTTTTCAAATCCGAGTGTGATTTGCGGTTTGGCGATGCCATTTTTTGTGCAATAATCATCCACGATTTGGATGATTTCGTTGCCAAATTGTTTCACTTTTTCCCCGCCGATGCCTTTGATTTTTCGCAGCGCGGTCAAATTCGTCGGCAGCCGGAGCACCAATTCTTCCATTGATTTGACGGATAAAATGTTGTACTGCAATTCGTTGAGGTCGGCAGCGGTTTCGTCGCGCCATTTTTTGAGTGAAATGTAAAGTTTTGGGTGCAGCATTCCGGCAGGCACTTTTTCGGCGGGCGCGGGTTTCGGTGCGGCGCGGAAATCAAGTTCGGCGTTGGCCTGCGTCCGCAAGTGTTTTTGGGCAGAAAATCCGTTTTTCGCCGCGACGAAACATTGTTTTTTTACAAAAATCTCTTTTTCCAATGCCTCCGTTGCTTCGGTAGCGGATTTCCGGACGTTCGCGTTGTCGGTTTCGACGTGGATATTTTTAAAAGCCGGGAGCAGTTCTTTTTCGATTTTTTCCTCAAAATACGCTCCTGCTTTTTGAATTCGTTGCTGCAAATCGGGGTTTTCTTCCGGCAAAATTTGGGTTTGGAAATAACTGTAAATCTGCGGTTTGAATTTTTCGGCCACCGAAAAAATGGCGTTTTCGGCCAGCACCCAAGTCGTTTTGAACTGCGAAATCGCCCCGGCAGCCAGCGAATTTTCATGTTCCAAAAGGATGCGGTTGAGGTTTTCAAAACGCCTTTTTATCCGTCCAAAATCGAAAAGTTCGAACACGAGCGACTGCTGAAATTCAATTTTTGACTGAAAAAGTTGCGCCTCGTCGGGCGTGTTTTTTTCGATTTCGTCGGTGTAATTCTGCACGACCGAGTCGGTTTTGATGCTCCGCGAATCGATTTTCGAACGCAAAACGATGCCCTCAAAACTTTTGCAACGGCTCAAAGCCACATAAACTTGGCCGTGCGCAAAAGCAGCGTTGGCATCAATTATCGCCCGCTCGAATGTCAAGCCCTGACTTTTATGAATCGTGATTGCCCAAGCCAATTTCAGTGGATAATGCCTGAAAACGCCCAGTTTTTCCTCGTCAATTTGTTTGGTTTGCTCGTTCAAAGTGTACTTCACATTTTCCCATTCGACCCGCGTGACCTCGATTTCGTGCGCATCTTTTGGGCATTTTACAAAAATTGACGAGTCGTCAATGCGCGTGACTTTCCCGATTTTTCCGTTGTAAAAAAGTTTTTCGCGGCTGATGTCATTTTTTACAAACATGACTTGCGCGCCGATTTTGACCTCCAAAGTTTCGTCAGTCGGATAGGCGGAGGCTGGAAAATCATTCTCGATTTCGGCTTTGAAATTGTAAGAATGGGTCGGAATTGCGGCCAATCTTTCTAAATTTATCTGCGCAGCGGCGGCGACGTGCGAGGTCAAAGTGATGTACGCATCGTCTTCTTTTGGTTTGAAATTGGGGACAAAACGGCTGTTCAACGTCGCCAAAACCTCGGAATCAATCAAATTGTCACGCACTTTATTGAGCAAATGAATGAACGTCTCGTCCGACTGCCGGTAAATATGTTTGAGTTCGATGCTCACCGGATTGGTTTTTTGCAAGGCCAAACTGCCAAAAAAATAGGCCGTTTGATAATGGTCTCGGAGCATGAACCAATCTTCGTCGCGGACAATCGGGGGGAGTTGGTGCAGGTCGCCGATCATCAAAAGTTGCACGCCGCCGAAAGGTTGGTACGGGTTTTTGAACCGCCGCAGCACCTCGTCGATGCCGTCCAAAACATCGGCGCGAACCATCGAAATTTCATCAATCACCAGTAAATCAAGGCTTTGGATCAAGCGGATTTTTTCGCGGGTAAATTTCCGCTGCCGGTTCATGTCGCCCGCGCTGCCCGGCAAAATGACGCCAAACGGCAATTGAAAAAACGAGTGGATCGTCACGCCGCCCGCGTTGATGGCGGCCACGCCGGTCGGCGCGACGACGACCATGCGTTTGACCGATTCCTTTTTGATTTGGTGCAAAAAAGTGGTTTTGCCGGTACCTGCTTTTCCGGTGAGGAAAATATTTTTGTGGGTGTTCCGCACAAAATCAAAGGCAGTTTCGAGTTGGGGGTTGGTTTGAAATTCCATGTTTGCTTATGTTTTGGCGGCTCAATTCAAGATTTGGACTTTCCTTTTGAGGCATACATCTTCAAAATCTCTTTGGTTAAAAGTTGCAAAAAAGTCTATGCGGACTTTTTTATCTTCCAAAATTCCTCGAATGACCGAATCCACCAAACTATGGGTCAAAAACCCAAACTTTGCCTGCTGGAAAGCCTTTTTTAAAGATAGTTCGCGGTATTCGGATTCATCCAAAAGTTGGATGTTTGGTTTTTGGAGGTAATCTTCAAATTGGAACAATTGTTTTTGCCGTCGGGCTAATCTGGTATTTACGAATTCATATAGCGTTGGCCATGGAATCAAAACCGTGAATTTGTTCCGTTCTACCAATTCAATGATGGAAACTGCTGTTTCATGTTGCAAAACATTGCTTTGTTTATCCAATAATGCAATCCAAAATCCCGAATCGGTAAGCAAGTATTTTTGGTTCATTGGACGACATCTTCAAGAATGGACGAAACATGGGCATAACCTTCCCACGGCGCACGAGTTCGGTTTCCCTGCAAAAACTTACCTTTTACTTTACCTGTCGTTTCATCTCGCCAAATGATGTACAATCGGTCAGATTTCTCTAAATGGGCGACACTTTCTATTTCATTTTTCAATTCCGAAATGAAATCATCCTCGGAAATAGGGAACTCAAAAACAGCAAGACCATTTCCACATTCTTTGGCTTCGTGTTTATCCAAAAAGGTGTACAAGCCGGGGTAATCACCTTTAAATCCGAGGTCGTAGGATAAAAAAACAGTTTTCTTTTCCATTTTAGAATATTTTTTGAGCAAAGGTAAACCCCTGCCCCGCTTTTCAAAAAGAGAAAAATCCAGCCCTACGAAAAAAATCGTACCAAAAATTTGCATCTACGATTTTTGTCGTACTACCTTTGACCATTCATAAAACAGAAAGATGTCGAGGCGGTTGGTCTTTGAAAAAAAGCCAACCATTTTTCCCGACATCTTTTTTTTAAACCTGATCTACGATAAAAATCGTACAACGATGAACGACTATCAAATTCCAGTCCCGACCGACGCAGAACTCGAAATCCTGCAAGTTTTGTGGTCAAAACCGCGCGAAACCGTCCGTTTTGTCTCCGACACCATCAACAATCGCCGCCCGCCCGAACTCCAAAGTGGCTACACGACCACGCTCAAACAAATGCAGGTGATGCTCGACAAAGGATTGTTGACCCGCGAAATCGACGGGCGAAACCATTTTTACACCGCAGCCCTGCCCCGCGAAACCACCCAAAATCTGGTCGTCCGCGACCTCGCCAATTTGGCTTTCGAGGGCAGCGCGGCCTCGCTCGCGATGCGTGCGCTCGGTGGTGGCAAAACGACGCCCGAAGAATTGCAAAAAATCAAAGATTTGATTCTCGAAATTGAGCAACAACAAAAATTTTAAGCAATGAAAATTCCTGAATTTATCCTTTCCTCCGGCCTCGACCGGGCACTCGGTTGGACGGTTTTGCACTCGCTTTGGCAAGGCACTTTGATTGCTTTTCTGGCGGGCATTTTGCTGATTGCCTTGCAGCGAAAAACGGCTCAAACAAGGTATTTGGTAGCCAATTTGGCACTTTTGACTTTGTTTTGCACGTCCATCGGCACGTTTTTTTGGTATTTAAAATCAACGCCGACCGACGATTTTTCGAAAGAAAAACTCGAAGCGCAGGCCGTTTTTGGAAAAAACGAAAACCCAGGTTTTGATAAAAATTTGGCCGCGCCAACCCTCCAAAACGTGCCAAATCCAGCCGTTCCTGAAACCCAAGTTTTGGGAAATTTTAAAGATTATTTCAACCAAAACCTGCCGCTCGTCGTGCTGATTTGGTTCGCCGGGATGGCCATTTTTCTCCTAAAATTGATGGGCAGCATCGTGCAGGTCAACAATTTGCGGCGGCGAATGAATTTTCACGCCGACCCGTTTTGGGCGGATTTGCTCGAAAAATTGGGCAAAAAATCAGGTTTTCGCCAAAAAATCGACCTGTTTGAGTCCGCGCTCGTTCGTTCGCCGCTGACCATCGGGCATTTAAAACCCGTTATTTTATTTCCAATCGGCATTTTGAACCGCCTCCCGGAACCCGAAGTCGAGGCGATTTTGGCGCACGAACTCGCCCATATTTTGCGCCGCGATTACTTTTTCAACATTCTCCAAAGTTTGATGGAAGCCATTTTTTACTTCCACCCTGCGGTTTGGTGGCTTTCCGGGCAGGTCAGAAAAGAGCGCGAAAACGCCTGCGACGACCGCGCCATCGAACTTTTGGGCAACAAAATCAACTACGCCAAAGCACTCGTGACCGTCCAAGAAATGGCTTTTTTCCCGCTCTCCCCTGCCCTCGCGTTTGCCGGGACGCGGAAAAACCAACTTTTGGCGCGGGTGCAACGGCTTTTTTCTCAACCAAAATCAAGTTTCAACTTCATGGAAAAATGGATTTCGACGGCACTCGCAGTTTGCCTGGTACTCGTTTTGGCCATCGGCCAGCGATTTCAAAATGCCCCACAAAACCTTTCAGGAACCGAAAACGTCCAACAAAATTCGGGCGTTTGGCAAGCAGAATTTAAAAACGACACGGTTTACCTCAATTTTTCGAGCCGCGAAAAACAAGGTTACTGGGCGCGTGGCGACGTTTTTTTGAAAAATGCTTTCACCAATTTGGTGGTTGCCGACGGCGAAACCAAGTTCGAAATGAACCGCCCGGCGGGCCGGATTTTGTTCGTTGGAAAAATCGAGGGCAATTCTGGCTACGGAAAATTCGAGTTCAAACCGGACGAAAATTACCGCGCCGCGCTGAAAAAAGAACTCGCCGACGAGGTGGACGACGAACTGATTATGCAATGTTTTTTGGCCAATTTCCCAGCGGATTATGTCAAAAAAGTCAAAAACCTAGGTTTCAAAAGCGTCAGCAAAGACGAATTGCAGCAGTTGGCGGCTTTCAAATTGGACGAAAAATCCATCGAAATGCACAAGGATTTGGCCGCGTCGCTCGACAAAAAAGACATTGGTTTGGATGAAATCGTCCAAATGGAGGTCTCCGGTATAACCCCTGAAAAAGTGAAACGTCTTTCAAAAACTGGCTTGGAAAACCTCGGTTTTGATGAAATCACGCAAATGTCGATGCACCACGTCGAGCCGGAATTTATCGAAGAAATGAACGCGCTCGGTTTTGGAAAACTGTCCGGCGAAGATTTGTTGGCCGCGAAAATTCACGGCATCGACAAAAATTTTGTCCAAAAATGCCGCGCGTTGAATTTGGAAAAACTGAATTTTGAGGATGTGATGGCTTTGAAAATTCATGGAGTTGACGAAGATTTTATCAAAAAAGCCCAAAATATGGGCTTTGGAAAACTCAATTTTGAAGATTTGATGAGTTTGAAAATCCATGAAATCGACGAAGATTTTGTCAAAAAAGCCCAAAACATGGGTTTCGGGAAACTCAATTTGGACGACGTGATGAGTTTGAAAATTCATGGAATTGATGAAGAATTTATCAAAAATGCGCAAAATATGGGTTTCGGAAAACTCAGTTTGGACGATGTGATGAGTTTGAAAATCCACGAAATCGACGAGGATTTTGTCAAAAACGCCCAAAATATGGGTTTCGGAAAATTGACTTTGGACGACGTGATGAGTTTGAAAATCCACGAAATAGATGAAGAATTTTTGAAAAACGCCCAAAATATGGGTTTTGAAAAACTCAGTTTGGACGACGTGATGAGTTTGAAAATCCATGGAATCGATGAAGAATTTATCAAAACCGCCCAAAATATGGGCTTCGGGAAACTCAGTTTGGACGACGTGATGAGTTTGAAAATTCACGGAATCGACAGCGATTTTTTGAAAAACTGCAACGGCCTCGGCCTCGGAAAATTGACTTTTGACGAGGTGATGGGCCTGAAAATCCACGACATCAATTCCGAATTTGTCAAATCGTACCGGGAAATTGGGTTCAAAAATTTGACAGTCGAAGATGTCATGTCGGCCAAAATCCATGGCGTGACCCCTGAATTTATCAAAGAATCGGAGAAAAAAGGGTACAAATTCCCGAGTTTGGAAGAGTATTCGGATTTGAAAATACGCAGCGAGTGGCGGGGAAAAAATTCAAATTAGGTGGAAATGGAGGTCGGAAATAATTCCAACCCAACGTTTGGTCGAAATAAATTCCGACCTCCAACCGCAACCTCGACTTTTATAACCATGTCTTTCGACGACAGAAATTAAGCAACGACCAAATTTTGTAAATCAAAAACTACCAATTTGCTATGTCCACAAAAACATTTTTCGCAGCCGGATGGCTGTGGCTTTCGCTTTGCTTTTTTTCCAAAACACTTTTTTGCCAATCTCAAATCGCTGGCAAAATTGCCGAAAACGACAACCAACCACTCGGCGGTGCTTCCGTTTTGCTTTTAAAATCGGCGGACTCGTCGTTGATCAAAGGCCAATTGAGTGCGCTGGACGGTGATTTTCGGTTTGAAGAAATTGCCACCGGCGACTATTTTTTAAAAGTTACGATGCTCGGTTTTGAGGATTTTCAATCTGAAAATTTTTCGTTGGCCGAGAATCCTGGCGTGAAAACTTTCCCCGTTTTTGTCCTTTCCGAAAATTCCAAAGTCATCAACGAAGTCCAAGTGGTGGCAAAAAAGCCATTTTTTGAACAAAAAATCGACCGTTTGGCCATCAATGTTGCGGCCAGCGGGGTGAATGCGGGCGGGAACGCGCTGCAAGTTTTGTCGCGTTCGCCGGGCGTTTTGGTCAACAAACAATCAAATTCCATTTCGATGTCGGGCAAATTCGGGGTCATTATTATGATAAACGGAAAAATTTCGCGGATGCCGCCCGATGCCGTTTTGACGATGTTGGAAGGCATGAGTTCCGAAAATATCGAACGGATCGAGTTGATCCACACGCCGCCCGCGAGTTTTGATGCCGAGGGAAATGCGGGAATCATCAATATTGTCCTGAAACAATCGGGCGACGCGGGGCTGAACGGCAACTATTCCGTGAACGCGGGCCACGGAAAACAGGAAAAATACGGGGGCAGCACCAACCTCAATTTCCGAAAAAAACGGGTCAACCTTTTTGGAAATTACAGTTACGCGTTCGACAACAACCCGCAGGTTTTCACAAATTACCGGGGGTTTCGGGACAGCCTCGGAAGGTTCGTCGAGACCGATGGCAGCAGCGACCGCTCGTCAAAAACGCCGATCCAAAATGCACGGCTCGGAGCGGATTTTCAGGTCTCGAAAAAAACGGTTTTGGGCGTGGTCGGCACCTATTTTAAAAGAAATTGGGAAATGCTGGCCGGGAGCGAAATTGACAATCGCATCAATAAAACAACCGATTACCGCGTAAAAATGATCACAAAAGAGATCAATACTTGGGAATCTGGCACGGGCAACCTCAATTTTTCGCACCAATTCACCCCGCAAAAAACACTGACGATGGACGCGGATTTTGTATTTTACAAAATCCACAACCCGAGCAGTTACGACATCCAAAACCTGAAAAACGGCGAAGAAATCAGCACTTTCAAACGCCAGTTGAGCAAGGAAACACCCATCAAAATCGGGGTGGCGAAGGCGGATTTTACCCAAAATTTTAAGAACGGGGCGCAGTTCGAGACCGGTTTGAAGGCTACGCGCTCGCTTTTTGACAACGATGTTTTGGTCGAGTCCCTGCTTTTCAACAAGTGGACCGCCGAACCGGAATACACCTCGCATTTCAAATTGATGGAAAATGTGGCCGCGGCCTACGCCTCGGTTTCGTTCAAAATGGACGCAAAAACAGACCTAAAAATGGGGCTGCGCTACGAATTTACGGAAACGAACCTCGGATCCGAGGATCAGCCAAACGTGGTGGACCGAAAATATGGAAGTTTTTTTCCGAGCATTTATGTGTCGCGGAAAATCAGCGAAGTCCAAAATTTGAACATTTCGTTCAGCCGACGGATCCAGCGGCCGGGGTTCACCCAACTCGCGCCGTACCTTATTTTTTATGACCCGACGACGGTGCAGGGCGGCAACCCCTCGCTCCAACCTTCGTTCGTGAACGCGATGCGGACGGATTACCGGTTCAAGGTTTTCAGTTTGACGCTGGAATACAACCACGAATCGCCGTCAATCCGGGACGTGCCGTTCGTCAATTTTGACAAAAACACACAAATTACGCGCCCAGAAAACATTGGAAAAACGCACACGGCCTACGGAATGTTGAATTTTCCGTGGCAACCGGCAAAATGGTGGGAAATGCAATCCACCGTTTTTTACGCTTGGCAATTGTTCAATGTCAATTACGAAGGCAGTAAAATTGACGTGCCGACCCGTTTTGTGGGGTTCAACAACAGCCAAACTTTCAGGTTGCCGCACAAATTCTCGTTCGATATTTCCGCTTTTTTCATCACGGCCAACAATTCGGGCATCGTGAAATACAACGCAAACGGCACACTCAATTTTGGTTTGCAAAAAGATTTGGGCGAACGATGGGGCAAACTGACTTTGAATCTGAACGATATTTTCCAGTCGAACAACTATTTTTGGACCGCCGATCAACCCGAACTCAATCTGCTGGTGAAAGGCAGTTTTCAACAGGCCGAGCGGGTTTTTATGCTGACTTGGGCCAATAAATTTGGGAACAAAAAACTCAAAGATGCCCGGCAGCGGCAAAGCGGGGCAGCGGACGAGATGAGGCGGTTGTGAAATTTTTGGGATAAAAAAAGCCCCGTTTTCAAAGTTTTGGCTTTGGGAACGGGGCTTTTTTATTTTTCAATTTGAACACTCAGTCTATTTTAAAACTTTTCGTTTCTTTGTTTTTGAAAATTTTAAACTTTTTTACCGATGAAATTGCTCGCCACCTTTGCTTTTTTGCTTGCTTTTTTTGCCCAAAATTTTGCCCAAAACCCAAATGTTTCGGCGGGTGAAATTCGACGTTTTGAAAATTTCAATTCAAAATTTGTCGCTCCGCGAAATGTGGATATTTGGCTGCCGCCGGGCTACGATTCCCAAAAAAAATATGCTGTTTTGTACCTCCACGATGGGCAAATGTTGTTCGATTCGGCCACAACTTGGAACAAACAAGAATGGGGCGTTGATGAAACTTTGGCTGGTTTGATGGCTGAAAAACGGGTGAAAAACTGCATCATCGTCGGCATTTGGAATTCCGGAAATTACCGCCACGCCGAGTATTTTCCACAAAAACCTTTTGAAAAATTAACTGCCGGCCAGCGGCAAGAATTGGTCGCCACGAACCAAAATTTGGACAAAAACCCATTGTATTTGGAAGGCGCAAAATCGGATAACTACCTGAAATTCATAGTTTTAGAACTCAAACCATTTATTGACAAAACATTTTCGACGCGAAAAAATCGGGCAAATACTTTCATCGCCGGGTCGAGCATGGGCGGCCTGATTTCGATGTACGCCATTTGCGAATACCCGAAAATTTTTGGCGGAGCGGCCTGTCTTTCAACGCATTGGATTGGCGTTTATCAAGAAAACAAGGCCGTGCCGGATGTTTTTTTTCAATATTTGAAAACGAATTTGCCGTCGCCGCGCGGGCATAAAATTTACTTCGACCACGGCACCGTTGGTTTGGACGGAAAATATTCGACGAGCCAAAAAGCGGTCGACAAAATCATGCTGGCCGCTGGTTTTTCAGAAAAAAACTGGATGACCAAAGTTTTTGAGGGGCGCGACCACACTGAAAAATCGTGGCGGGAGCGGCTGGAAATTCCGCTGGTTTTCTTGCTAAAATGAACCACTTTTGCGCCCGAAATCCAACTTTTTATGCTTCGATTGGTCGGGTGGTTGCTCACTCTTTTTGTAGTTTCCTTTCATTTTTTCCCTCGTTTGGTGATTCGCGGATTGTTCGGCGATGGGCTTTTGTATTCCTCGATGGCCCGGAACATGGCCGAAGGTCGGGGCAGTTTTTGGTTGCCGAAATTTTCGGACGGCTATTGGCTGGACTACGTTTTGCCCAATTATTTTGAAAACCCGCCGCTGATGTTGTGGCTCCAATCCTTGTTTTTTCGGTTTTTTGGCGACCATTGGTGGGTTGAAAAACTGTTCTGCGTGCCGGTTTTGGTTTTGAATATTTTGCTGGTTCGGCTGGTTTGGTTGTCGGTTTTTCACGAAAATAAAATTGCAAAAACCTTTGATTGGCTGCCCGTTTTCCTTTGGTTTTTCATCCCGACGGTGATTTGGGGAAATGCCAATAATTTGATGGACAATGCCCAACTGACCTTTTGTTTGGCAGCTTTTTGGGTGGTTTTGGGCATCGAACGCACCGAAAATTTACGAAACTTGAAAGGGTTTGCAAATTTATGGCTCGCTCCGTTGCTGATTTTTTTGGGTTTGATCACAAAAAGTCCGGTGGCATTTTACGTTTGTGCTGTACCGTTTTTGCGCCAGGTTTTTATTTTTCAAGAACGCAGGTGGCTGGGTTTTTTGAAATCGTCGGGGCTGTTTTTGGCGACGATTGTTTTTTTCGGCTTGCTGATTTGGAGTTCGGCGGACGCTCAATTTTTTTTCCAAAATTTCTGGCAACAGCGACTTTCGGCAGTCATTTTTGGTAGCCGCGACGATGCGGCGATGGTTGGTTTTGCCCGTTTTTCGGTTTTCAAAATGGTGGCTGTGGAAATTTTACCGCTCGCCGGAATTGCCGTTTTGGTTTTTGTTTGGATGAAAATTAAAAATTTCAGGGCGATCCCAAAACTGCCGAAGTTAAAAATCCCTACTTTTTTGGGCTTGCTCAACATTCCTGAATCTTCTTTTTTTTTCGCGGTCGGACTGGCCGCGACTTTGCCGATTTTGGTGAGTGCCCGGCAAAACCCGATGTATTTGTTACCGGGTTTGCCGATGTTCGGCTTGGCTGCGGCGGCGATGCTTTTGCCATCGTTGCAATTTTTGACAAAAGATTTTACGGAAAAAAACCTGCGGCGGGCGGCGTGGTTTTTTGCCGCCGGGTTGGTTGGCGTGGCGATTCACTGCTTTTTTATTTTTGGAAAACCGATGCGTGAAACTGAAATCCAAATGGGTTTGAAAACTTTGAAAAAAATCGTTCCGGTGGGTGAAAAAGTGGCGGCTTGCCCGGAATTGAAACAGGATTTTATGATGCACACCTATTTGCAAAGATTTCATAAAATTGAAATTTTGCCGGATTCGGCGGCTGTGCAGTTTGGTTTGATTTGCAAAAAATGCCGGGCGAGCGGGAACTTGAATTTTCAAAATAGGAAAATCGAAAACGAGGTGGCAGCGGCGGGCGGGTATTTTTGGATTTTGAAAATGTCCGATTTTAAAAAATCTGAGTAACTACTTACTACACTTACTTTTTACCACAGAGACTCATCAGAAAACATAGAAATCTTCTTTAAAAACTTATGTTTTCTGATGTGTCTCTGTGGTAAAAAGTAAGTGTGGTAAGTAATTACAAATATGAATAAAATGTCTGAATCAGAATTTTCAAAATTAGCGGCATTCTGTAAATTCTAAAAGGCTCAATTATGATTCCAAGTTGCTGTTTCAAAAAGGTGCGTAGCACCTCAATATTTGTAGAATTTTGTAGCCAAAATTTTAAAAAGGTGCGTAGCACCGGAACATTTGACCTTGAAATATGACGGTGCTACGCACCTT
>JANNMS010000275.1:0-6570 GCA_031398055.1 Saprospirales bacterium
CCCCAAATATCTCGGTGCTACGCACCTTTTGGGCATTTTTTCAAACATTCTCTACAAATATCTCGGTGCTACGCACCTTTCTGAACCAGTGATTTGAAATAATAATTGAGCCATTTTCAATTTTTCAAAAATGAAACGGTCTGGCTCCCATTTTCAGAAATCAATTGAAAAAACAACAAGCCGAAAGGCAAATTTTCAACATCCAAGGAAAGAAATTCGTCTGTCAAATTCGACTGGGTTGGCGTGAATTTTTTTCCCAAAACATCAAAAACCTGCCAATTTTTCACTGCCCCCATTGATTTTGGAAGTCGAACGGTCAATTCGCCCGAAGTCGGATTTGGGAAAACAGAGATTTTTTCCACCAAATTTTCAGGTTCGAAAATTGGCACCGATCCACAAATATTTGAATTCATCAAACCCACCCGCGCGACTTGCAAAGTGCCCCGCGCCCGTGCTTTTTGGCCTTCGGTAAACGAGTTCATGCAATTGTCAGAAGTGTAATCCATGTAATTCATGAACATGGTTTTCACGCCACAACTCAATTGCGGATGGACGGGACAGCCGCTCGACGGGCCGCGTTGTTTTGGCGTGTCGCCCACGCCATCGTCATCGGTGCAGGATTCGGAGTCATTTCCCCAAATGTGGTACAAGTCCAAAAAATGGCCGACTTCGTGGGTGCAAGTCCTGCCGAGATGGTTTGGCGGGTATTGCAAAGTGAGTCCGGTCGTGCCAAAATAGCGTGGGTCAATAAAAATACCATCCTCGTCGGGCTGCGAAGAACCGGGAAAAGTGCCAAATCCGAGGATGCCCGAACCGATTTTTGCCACCCAAATATTCAAATATTTCGCCGGGTTCCAGCCGTCCGCCCCACCGAGCGCAGTGTGGCAAACCCGCAAGTCGCCGTTCAAAGCATAACTCTGTGAAACATTGTCGTAAGTCGTGGCACGGCGGGTAATTCCAGTGGTCGCTTTGCCGGTCGGGTCAATTTTTGCGAGACAAAACTCAATTTCAAAATCGGCGGCAAAAGGTTGAAACTCCGCGGGCGTGTTCGTTGCGTTGGTATTTTGGCGGCGATAATCTTTGTTCAAAACATCAATTTGGCTTTGAACTTGGGAATCTGCAATGTTTTCCACCGCCGACCGGTAAACAATGTGAACCACAACCGGGATGGTCACGACTGCGCGCGACTGGGTTGTTTTATCAAAATTTTGGGCAAACTCCGTGATTTTGGCGTGGATTTCTTCACGGCTTTCGGCGAGTTCCGGGTGGAACAAGGCATTTTTCCGCGCCATTTCTTCCGCAAAACAAGGTTCGTTTTGGGCAAAAATGGATTGGAAAAAAAAGGCAGATTGGGTAAAAAACAGCACGGTAAAAAGTGTCCGCAAATTCATGGGAAAAAATTTTTCAGATTTTTTTAAAAAAAATGGCAGCGTTTCGGGGAGGGCTGCCGTTTTGATTTTGTTCATTCGGGCAACGCAAGATGGTCGTTTTTGAAGAAATTTGGATGGTGTTTTTTGGCAAATATTTACCAATCATCACACATCAAAAATTCAGATTTCTTTACAAAAGGAAAATCTTGCCAAAATTGAAACACGAAAAAAATTAGAATCAGAATTTGCAGAATTTTAGAATTCTCAAAATTAGCATCATTCAGAAAATTCGAAAATTTTGTAAATTCTGATTCTAACAATTTAAAGATACAACTGCTGTAAAGTAGGATTTTTTTCAGAAAAGTAGGTTTTTTAGTTGGTTTTGTTTTGAAACAAGAGGCACGCGAGAGGCGTGCCTTTTGTTATTTGAATTCCAACTTCCCGAAAGTTTTAAAACTTTCGGGAAGTTGGCAAAAAGAAAAAGGCTCAAAAAGTCGAATCTCTCCGACGATTTGAGCCTTTTATTTTTCATTCAAAAATATCGCACTTTTTCAAATTTCCAACTTCAAGTTTTCAATTTCAAATATAATTTGAAATATGAAATTAGTCCTGCGCGACCCTTCCGCCCATCAATTTTCCTTGCCAATCCGTCAATTCATCCCAGCGGCCTTGCGCTGCCAGCATCGATTGCGCTGGCCAAGTTTCGGGGTCGTGGATTTGGTAGCGTGGGCCGGCGGCTTCCAAAATCGCACGAATTTGGTCGGGATGCGTCGAAGCCAACTGCTCGAAAGTATGGATGCCGCAGTTGTTCAGCAATTCCTCGATTTTCGGGCCGATTCCTTCCATAATTTTCAAATCATCGCGGCGCGTTTCGCCCGTGCTTTCGTCGTCCATCGCGTGGCCTGCTTCAAAATTTTGATCCACGACCGAGGCCGCCGGGGCAATTTCTTCCAAAATAATTGGCTCAGGAATCACCGCTTTTGCGGGTTCGGGAACGACTTCTTTCACTGGATCGAGGCGCTGAACGACCGTGTATTCTTTTGAAAATTGAGCATCATTGATTTCTTCGTCCGTCATTTTTCGGCGTTGCGTGCGGCTGTTCCGTTCGATGGTCACGAGGTGTTCGACTTGTTTTTCGACGACAATTTCGCGCACGACGGGCACTTCTTTTTCGATAATCACATCGCGAAAAACGTGTTTATCCACAAAAACCTCACGCGTAACAGGTACTTCGCGCTCAATAATCACTTCGTGAATCACTTCTTTGTCCACAAAAATTTCACGCAAAACCGGGATGCGTTTTTCGATGACAACTTCTTGAACCACCGTCACTTCTTTTTCAACAACCACTTCGCGGACAACCGGAACTTGTTTTTCGACCCGCACTTCGCGGTCAACCGGGCGGTTTACAAACACCTCTTTCACGTTTGCCAAAACTTCGCGTTCGATTTCAACTTGCCGCTCGACGTGGATTTCTTTGATGACCGGAACTTCTGAAATGATCTGTTTTTCGACCACGATTTCGTGAACGATCGGCACTTCTTTGGTCAAAGTAATTTCATATTCAACCTCTTTTTCGACCACAATTTGATGAACGACCGGCACTTGTTTTTCAACAATCACCTCAGAAATCACCGGCACGACGCGCTCCACTTTCACTTCTTTCACCACCGCGACGTCTTCCGAAATTTCATGGATGACCTCGACAGCTTTTTCTGTATGGTTGATTTGGGCATATTGGGTGTGCGTCACGACCTCGCGGACGACCGCAACTTCCTCATTTCGAACGACTTCGGTCACGACTTCTTTCGAAACAACCGTTTCGCGGATGACCGGAACTTGGTGCTCGACCACCACTTCGTTGATGTTCGGTTTCATCACATTCAATTCGACGACGCGCTCGACCGGCACTTCTTTGATGACCGTCACCTCAACTACCACCGGACGTTCGACGATGACTTCCTTGATGACGGGGACTTCTTTTTCAATAATCACCTCGCGCTCAACGTGTTTTTCGACCACCACATATTTAATTACAGGCACTTCGACTTCTACAAAAACATCACGCTCGACGTGTTTTTCCACCACGATTTCGCGGATGACTTCCACCGGTTTTTCGATGATAACTTCTTTATAAACAGGCACTTCGCGCTCGATGATGATTTCGCGGTGCACCGGAACTTCGCGTTCGACAATCACTTCGTAAATCACTTCTTTGTCCACAAAAATTTCGCGGATGATCGGGATTTCCCGTTCGACGATGACTTCTTTGTAAACCGGCACTTCGCGTTCCAAAATGATTTCATATTCGACGAATTTTTCCACCACGATTTCTTTGACCACCGGTTTTTTGATGGTGATTTCGCGGATGACGGGGCTTTCCAATTCCACAAAAATTTCGTGTTCGACCGGGACGATTTTGTCCACAATCACTTCCGTAACTACTTCTTTTTCAACGGTTTTGTGGATGATGTTGGCCACTTCGGTGGTGGTTGTGATTTCAAAATCCACCAATTTTTCAACAACGACGTGGCGTAAAACTGGGATTTCTTTTTCAAAAACGACCTCTTTCACCAACGGCACTTCGCGTTGGGTAAACACCTCTTTTTCGACCGGTTTTTCGATGATGACCTCCCGAATCACCGGCACTTCGCGTTCGAGATGCACTTCCCGAACGCGCGGCACATCGACCGAACCGATGCGGGTGATGATGTTCGTGTCATCGGTTTCAGCGGGGAAATACCTTTCTTCGACCACCAAACCGTCGTTCCAAGTTCGGCGCACGATTTCCGACCAGCGGCGGTCGATGCCGTCTTTCATTTTGAAATTGAACGTAAATTCCGACATCGTCACGTTCGGCGCAACCACCGCGTGGCTGTGCAAAACGATGGTGCCGATGGATTCGACCGTTTCCAAAAATGAAGAAATGCGGGCAGATTTTTCAGCCTTGTTCGACGCGAGGTCGGAAATGAGGCTGTGCGCCCGAGCGTTTTCAGCAAAGAATTGGTCAATCGCCTCGTTGAATTTTCCGTCGACCATCAGGCGGTCGAGCATGGAAAGTTTGTCCTGTAAACTCATTGCGGGGAAAATTTAGATATGGTTGTTTAATAAAAAAGTGATATTGAGTTATTGGGATATTGAGGTATTTTGCCAATATCTCAATACCCTAACTATCTCAATATCAATGAAGTAAAGCGTAGTTCTGTTCTTGCCCCAAAGTTGAAGTGAAATATTTATTTTCAGGTAAAATTTTTCAAAAAATTAAAAAACCAAATTTTCAAACATCCAAAATATCCGCACGGCCGATTAATTTCTCTGGCGGTTGTTGGCGTTTTATCAAACTCAAAATGATGTTTGTCAAAAATAGGATTTGTCCCAAAATCCAAACTGTAAAAACAATTGAAACAATTACAATTCCATGCTCTAAAATGATTGATTTAAACAAATTATTATCAGCCAAAAATAGAAGTTCATTCAAAAAAAATACAACCATGGTCCCGCCCAAGGAAATCAAGCAGTGGTAAAAATTTAAATCCAAGTCCGTAGGCCGGTTGTTTTTTTTCATCATCCAATAAATCAGGCTCCAAATAAGATAGACCGGTGCGGCAATGAACGTAACTGGGGAAGAACTGAACAAGGTCAATTTCATGTCCCAATCCAAATAAAACCCACTTTGTAGCCAATTTTTGAGCGGCCACGCAATTAAAGTCCACAAAACCAGCGACAAGCCAAACACAAAAAAGAACTTCAATGGGAAATTGGAAAAATAATTTCGCATCTATTTGAGATATTTTGATATTGAGAGATTGGGAAATTATCCAAATATCTCAATATCCCAATATCTTAAATTCGTAAGATTCCATAATTTGGTTCGCCAGCAATTTTTGGCAAGCAATTTCCACTTTTTCGCGGGCGGCGGCCTCGTTTTCGGCGGCCAAAGTCATGCTCACCCGTTTGCCGATGCGCACGTCGTCCACGCCTTCGAGGTGCAGGTGTTTGAGGTTGTTGACCACTGCTTTTCCTTGTGGGTCGAGCAGTTCTTTTTTGGGCATGATGTTAATTTCTGCAATGAAATTCATTTTTACTAGAGATTAATTTTTAGATATTAGAGTTTAGATTTTAGGAGTTTGCTATAATTTTATTTTTAAAAATAATAGAAAATACAATGTAAAACACGACCAAAACCGAAAGTGCCAATTCTTTCAAAAAGTAAAAAAGCACCGCTGCGACCGCCACTGCCAACAAAACTGGCAGGTTACTTTTGACATCCAAATGCTTGATTTTCATGCCAAACATGGGGATTTCCGAAATCAAAAGCCACGACAAAACCGCCGTCAAACCCATCAAAAAATAGGTATTTTGGATAAATCCCGCCAAACCAAATCGGTCAGAATTTGCCGTCAAAGCCAACCCGACAACCAACAAAGTGCAGGCCGGCGTGCTCAAACCGATGAAATAATTGGCTTGCCGGGTGTCCAAATTGAATTTTGCGAGTCGCAGCGCGGAAAAAGTGCTCAAAATAAAACCAACCAAAGCCATCGGAACAATCCCGTTTTGAAAATTCCCGCCATCCAAATTCGCGAAAATTGAATTTTTCAAAAGCCAATAAATCAACGCGCCCGGCACCACCCCAAAACTCACCACATCCGCCAGCGAATCCAATTCTTTGCCGAGCGGTGAGTTGGTTTTCAATGCCCGCGCGACCATCCCATCCAAATAATCGCACAAAAAGGAACCCGCCGTGCACCATGCTGCTGCCTCGATTTTTCCCTGAAAAATTAACAGGAAAGCGCAGCAACCCAAAAAAAGGTTTGCCATCGTGAGGATATTCGGCAGGTTTATCATTTTATAAAATTAGGAATTAGGAATTAAAAATCAGGAGTTCAAGTAATTTGTCAGTTTTAAAAAATAGAAATTTTAAATTTTACCACCTTGTCATTTCGTAGGAATCTGCCGAAGAATTTACCACGATTTTTAAAAATTGAGGTTCAATTTTGGGCAGATTCCTACGGAATTACAAGGTGAGGAATTTGAGATTTCAACTTTTTTCAAAATTATCAAGGCTCAATTATGATTCCAAGTTGCTGTTTCAAAAAGGTGCGTAGCACCTCAATATTTGTAGAATTTTGTAGCCAAAATTTTAAAAAGGTGCGTAGCACCGGAACATTTGACCTTGAAATATGACGGTGCTACGCACCTT
>JANNMS010000278.1:0-9809 GCA_031398055.1 Saprospirales bacterium
GCGAAATAAATTTCGCCCTCCAAAAAAAATCTATTGAAATGGAAAAAAATTACACCGAAGAAATTGAAAAATACCTGCTCGGCAGATTGGACGAAAATGCTGTCAGCGAACTCGAAACCCGCCTGAAAACCGACCCAGATTTGGCCGCCGAACTTGAATTTCAACGCGAAATTTTGCAAGGCTTCGAGCTTTTTGGCGATGAAAAACTGCGCGCAAAAATTTCCAAAATTGACCAAAAATTGGCCGAAGACGGTTTTTTTCAAAATGAAAATCCTGCGAAAACGGAAGACGTGCCGAGCGGAATTTCTGCGCAACGTGTTTTTCGATGGGCGGCGGCCGCCTCGATTTTGCTGATTTTGGTTGCCGGAATTTGGTGGTTTTTGAAAAACCAAAACACGCCGTCGGGCGAGGAAATCGAAATTTCAAAAGAAAAAACATCTCGCCTGAGGCGAGACGAAAAAACAGAAAATCTGATTCCTGAAAACCCAAAAACGCCCGAAAAACCAGCCATCGAAAATCCAAAACCTGCAAAGAAATCAACCCAGCCGATTGCCCAAACCACAAATCCAGCAATCACCAAATATCGCAATCTCTCAATTTCCAACTGGCAGTCGCCCGATTTTTCAAACGTCCGGGCAGCGGAAAATGACTCGAAATCGGTGATTGCCCGCGCGGTGGAGGCATTTCAAAAAAATGATTTTCCGACAGTTTTGAATTTGCTCCGACCCGTTTTGCCGACGGATAAAATTTATTGGCAATCGGTAGAAATTTTGGCGCATTCGTATTTCCAAAAAGGCGATTTGAAAAAAGCGACCGCCCGTTTTCGTGAAATTTCGGAAAGTGGAAAACTGCCGTTTTCGGAACGCGCCGACTGGTTTTTGTTGCTTTGTTATTTGCAAAATTTCCCGGCGGGCGAGGCTGATTTTGAAAAATTGAGGACAAAAATTTTGGCCGACGCGGGGCATCCGTATTTTGAAAAAGCGGAAAAATTGAGACTGGAAATGGGCAATTGAAATTTCAAAATTGGCATAGAAAAATTTCATAAAATCATACCTTCGCAACTCGCCGCAAGCCCTGCCGAACGGCCAATATCTCAATTTCAAAATATCTCAATTTCGCAAAAATGTCATATCAACGTCCCGTTTTTCGCCACCCCGGCCTGCCGGAAAATGAAATAGGTTTTACCAAAAAAGATTACGAAGGTGCTATCAGCACACTTTGCGCGGGCTGCGGCCACGACTCGATATCTGCGGCGATGGTGCAGGCGTTTTTTGAAATGAGCATCGAGCCGCACCGGATTGCCAAAATTTCGGGCATCGGTTGCTCGTCCAAAACGCCCACTTATTTTTTGGGAAATTCGCACGGGTTCAATTCAGTGCACGGCCGGATGCCGTCGGTCGCGACGGGGGCGCAGCTCGCCAACCGAGACCTTATATATATCGGTGTGTCCGGCGACGGCGACACGGGCAGCATCGGGATGGGGCAGTTTGTCCACGCGATCCGCAAAAACCTGAACATGGTTTACATCGTGATGAACAACGGCTGCTACGGTTTGACGAAAGGCCAAGATTCGGCCACCGCCGACCGCGGCTCGAAAAACAAATCGGGCGAGGTGAACAATTTTGAGGGCATCGATTTGGCGGGTTTGGCGATGGAATTGGGCGCGACGTTCGTGGCGCGGAGTTTTTCGGGCGACAAAACGCAGTTGATGCCACTTTTGAAAGCCGCCATTTCGCACGAAGGTTTTGCGCTTTTGGATGTCGTTTCGCCGTGCGTGACTTTCAATAACAATGTCGGCTCGACGAAAAGTTATGAATTTGTGCGCGAGCACCAGATAATTTCGGCGTTCCCAGATTATGTCCCGGTGCGCACCGAAATCACGACGGAATACAAATCGGGCGATGCCCACACGATTACTTTGCACGACGGCTCGCACCTTTTATTGAAAAAAATCGCGCCGGATGCCGACCCAACCGACCGCCGTTTGGCTATCAACAGATTGAACGATTCGCGGGAAAAAGGGGAAATTTTGACTGGGCTGATTTATTTTGAACCGAATCAGCCGCCGCTGCACGATATTTTGAACACGAGTTTGACGCCGCTGAACGCGTTTTTGGAAAAAGATTTGTGCCCGGGGACGGCGGCTTTAGAAAAGATAAACGCAAGTTTTCGGTGAGATTTTGAAAAATAAATGGTTGAAAAATTATAAAAAAATCCCCGAACAGTCGCCTGTCCGGGGATTTTTTTATTTGCAAAAATTTAGATTCTTAAATCTTTATTTCACAATCACCAAAGATTTTCCAACGGTGTATTTGCTATTTGAAATCTGTACCAAATAATTGCCAGAAACCAAACCAGCAATTTTGATGGGCGTTGCGCTTTCTTGAACGTTCAAATTTTGAACTGAAACTGCTGCGCCAAGGCTGTTGAAAATCGTGATTTTCACATCACCTTGCAGGGATTTTTCAGAAATTTGAATGTTCACCACGTCGTTTGCTGGGTTCGGGAACAATTTGATGACGTCCGAACGGAGCACATCAAAAGTAGAAACCGGGTCAACGAAAGCATATTCGCCGGTCGCGGAATTCAAAGTTGCTTTGTAAGTCCCGGGAACGACTATCAAATCCGAGCCGTCCTGCGTGCCGACGCCAGAAAGAAAATTGGTGCCGCCCCAGTTGACCGTCCATGCATCTTCGGCGCGGAATTTCACTTTTCCATCTCCCAAAGTAACCGGGTCGGCTTGCAAAGTGATCGAGTTGATGTACCAGAAAGACTCGTCCGCTACGTCTTTCGTCATGTCCACATCAATATCCCAGCTGGAAAGCGGCGTGCCGGTGCCAACGATGCCCACCGTACTGTAAAATTTCAATTTTTCAAAATTGTATTCCAACGTAGTGGAATTGAAATGGACAATGTACTCGCCGGTGTCCACCGGAATATCCGCCCCGTCAAGTGTGGCAGTGCCGGTCGGGAAAGTTGCGCCGCCCCAGTTGTTTGTCCACTGGTCATCTGCCCGGAACTTTGCCAATCCGGTTTTCAAAATGATGCGTTTTTTCCAAATAGATTTGTCAATTGGGTCATTGTCCATGTTGACATCCGAAGCCCATCCGTCGGGCGTGGAGGTTCCGATGATGCCGATCGAGCCGTAATTTCCGATGATCAAAAATTTGTACTCGCCCGTTTTGGTATTGAAAGTCACTTGATAATCGCCTGCTTCTTTCACCGGGATGTCCGGGCCGCCAAGTGTTGCGATGCCCGCAGGCCAAGTCGTGTCGCCCCAACTGATTGTCCAAGCATCATTTGCACGGAATTTTGCGAGGCCAACTGTCAGGTTGAACTTGCCTTTCCAGATGTCTGGATTGCCAGCATCTCTGGTCAAATTGGTGTCAGAGGCCCATTGTCCAGGCGTGGCCGTGCCAATTAAACCGATGGTGTTGAATTCGATCACTTCTTTAAAATCATAAGCACCCGTTGATTTGTCGAAAGTGACCAAATATTTTCCGGCAGCGGCAATCGGAATGTCCGAGCCGCCTTGCGTACCAACACCTGTCGGGAAATCGATGCTCCCCCAGTTCACGTCCCATTTGTCGTCTTGACGAAATTTGGCTTTGGCTTTTGTCAAAGGAAGGGTCAGGAAATATTTGTTGGCGATGGTGTCGCGGAACATGTTGGTGTCGTCGTTCCAGCCGCCCGGCGTGGCGTCGCCGATGATGCCGATGTCAGATTGGACGACAAATTTGTAGGCCCCAGTCGCAGAATTGAATGTGACTTTGAACTCGCCAGCAGCAGGAATCGGAATGTTCGCGCCGCCCTGCGTGCCGATGCCAGCCGGAAAATCTCCTGCACCCCAGTTGATATCCCATTTGTCGTCGAGACGGAATTTTGCACCGCCTGCTTTGAGGTTGATGGTGATTGACCACGAATCAGCACTGTCGAGCACCATATCGGTATCAGAATCCCACAGGGTAGGGGTCGCATCGCCGATAATCCCAACGGATTGTGCCCGAACGACGCCGTTTGCCAGCAGCAAACTGCAAAACAAACTCAGAAAAAGTAGACGTAATTTCATTGCTTTTGAAAATTTTAAAGAGAAAAGAAAAATAGATAGTTGATAATTTTTTAAGGTTTGGGGGGTTTGGAGGTTGAGGAGTTTGGAGCTCCCCCCAAACCTCCAAACCCCTCAACTATTAATACCCTGTATTCTGCTTCAACTCCGGATTTGCCCCCAAATCCTGCGCCGGAATCGGATAGATATTTCGATAATTCGGAACCGATGCGCCTTCTTTCACGCCACCTTTCCAAGCCCATTTGTACGTGCCATCGGTGAACTGCCCGAACCGTACCAAATCCGTCCGGCGGTGGCATTCCCAATACAATTCCCTGGCGCGTTCCTCCAAAATCAAATCCAAATTGAGGTTGGCCGCGTCCACATTTCCGGCACTCCCAGTGTATGCCCGTTCCCGAACGGCGTTGAAATATTCAGCCGCTTTTGCTTTGTCGCCGCTGCTCCTCAAAATGGCTTCGGCAGCCATCAAATAAACATCGCCGAGGCGAAACATCGGGAAATCAGTGTCCGGAAAATCAGTGTCTTTGCCCGCTTTGCCCTCGGAAGTAACATTTTTAAACTTGTTGCAAGCAAAACCTTCGGTGAAAAGGGTCAAATCATTAATTTCTTTGTTTTGCCCGGTGGTGTAAAACATCCCGCGATGGTCAAAACTGGTCAATTTGACTTCATAAGTAAAATCTGGTTTTTGGACATCCAGATAAATTTTGTAGCCGCCCGATTTGGCGAGCGCGATTTCAGAGCCGCCGGTTTCCAACAAACCATCCAAACCGGTGTCGCCGAGGTTTTTTGCATCGTCTTTATTTGCCCGAAATTTGAAAGACCCGGCGGTCAATTGGCCACTGAAATAGGGCATTTTTGCCGTTGCATCCCACACCAAATCCAAATCATTTCCCCCCGTCGCCGTGCCGATGATGCTCCAATCCCGCTTTTCGAGGACGTAAGTTTTGTTGTTCAAATTCACTTTGAAATAATAAAAACCAGCGGTTGCAATTTTGATGTTCGCGCCGCCAGTTTCGAGTTTTCCGTCCGCGCCGTTGTCGCCCAGTTTTGGGCCGGCGTTATCTGGATATTGGGCAAAAATCAGTTCCGAGTTGGCTGGAAAATAATAATTTCCTTCGTAAACCTTGTTTGAAGTGGCTGAACCCAAAGTAAAATTGACATCCGTCGCATCGAAATTTTGGAGCGAATTGGGCAAATAAATTAAAGGATGATTGATTCCGGGGTTGAAATCCACGACGCTGCCCGTCAAATCTGCTGGAAATTTGTCGATAAATTGGGGCGTCGTCCGCGTCCCGCCCCAGCCGCTGACCACGCCGGAAGCCACCGGATTCATGCTGCCGCCGATGCCCGCACGGATGATAAAAGTCATTCCGCCCCAAGTCCGCGTGCTGATTCCGTCAAAAGTGATGGGGAAAATGATTTCTTTCGATTTGTGGTTGTCGGACAAAAACAGGTTTTCATAAGTTGGTTCGAGTTCAAAACCTGCGCCCAAAACCTTCTCGCACTCCCGCAAACAATCGGCAGATTTGTTCTGGCCGATGTAAACTTCGGCGTTCAAATACAATTTTGCCAAAAGCATCCACGCTGCGGCTTTGTCGGCGCGACCATATTCGTTGGTTCGCGCCGCGGCCAAATCGGCGTCGATTTCTTTCAATTCTTTTTCGATAAATGCAAATAGGGCAGCGGGGGTCGTTTGTTTTGGGGTAAAAGTGCCCAAAATATCGGTCTCGACCGCGAACGGCGTGTTTCTGAACAAATCCAAACCATGCCAATAACTCAACGCCCGGAGAAAACGCGCCTCGGCTCGGTACTTGACAACTTCGGCTTTCAAAGTAGCATCTGCACCGCGTTCGGAAAGTTTCGCGTCGGTGGTTTCCCGCAAATATTCATTCGACAAAGCAATTTGGTAAAAAACACGGCTGTAAAAAGCATAGATAAAACCGTCGCCGGAAGTCCAAGTTTGGCCGTGAAAATCCTTGATCGTCTGGTCGTTCCAGCCGATGACCGCCTCGTCGGTTGGCAGTTCCTGGTGGTACCAAAAACCTCTCATGTATTGGCCAAAACCTTCGTCAATCCCGGCAATATCCGCCGCACCCGCCGGTCCTTGCTGGCCGGAAACTGAAAAACCGGCGTACAATTTTGCCAAAACTTGTTTGTACGCTTTTGGGTCTTTGTAAACCACATCGGCGGTCAAAATATCTGGGTCAATTGGTGTGGTGTCCAAATCTTTAAAACAACCAACTGTACCGAATAGCAAAAATGTAATGCTGAATAATTTTATAAATTTATGTTTCATCTTTTAAGTTTTAGTTGAATTAGAAATTGACATTAAGCCCAATAACAAAAGTGCGCGAACGTGGATAAAAACTATTGTCGATACCACTCCCAATTTCAGGGTCAATCCCACCGTAATTAGTGATAACAAATGGGTTCTGAACTGTTGTGTAAACATTGAAATACCGTCCAACCAAATGTTGGAAATTGTACGAAGCCGTAATGTGGTCTAATCTAAAAAACGAGGCATCCGTTACAAAATGGTCGCTAAAAGTCAATTTGGCCTGGTCTTTTGCTTGTAAATCAACAGCGGATTGATTGACATTCCAAAGTACTTTTGTGGTGCCAAAAATCCGGTTCAAATAGCCCATATCTGTCTGCGTATTATTGTAGACATAATTGCCAAGATGGGCTCGTCCAGCAAAAGAAAGCGTAAAACTCTTGATATTCAAACTGCTCGACATCCCCAAAACATACAAAGGCGCAGGGCTTTTAAAACGGTATTTATCGGCTTCGTTGACAAGGCCATCTCCATTTCTGTCCACATATTCTCCTTCCAAAAACCGGCCAGTCGCATCATATTTTTGTTCAAAAACATAAAATGAAAACGGCGTGTAACCAACCGAATGCACCTGAATATTACTGCCCACGCCACCGGAAATGCCACCAACAAATTGGCCTGGGTCGTTGGGGTCATATTTGACATTCAATTTTGTGATTTTTGAAGTGTTCCGCGCAACATTGAACGCCAAATCCCACTGGACTTTTTTAGTGAGGACAGGTGTCAAATTTAAAGTCAGTTCAACACCTTCGCCTTCCAATTTGCCAATATTCGTTGTCAAATAATTGGTCAAATTTGACAATGCTGAAAACGGCACATAACTCAACAAATCAATTGATTGCTTTTTGTACAAATCAAAAGAGCCTGACAACCTGTTTTTGATGATCGAAAAATCCAAACCAGCATTGTAAGAATCCGTTTCTTCCCATTTTAGATTGCCGACATAACCGTTTGGCCGGATCGTGGTGACCGTCGAATCTCCAAATTGATATTGGGCACTCGTATTTCCATATTGATATTGCGCCAAATAAGGATAGTAATCTTCACCCAAATCTTGCTGCCCGGTGCGCCCCCAACTTAACCTCAGTTTTAAGTTATTGAACAACCGTTTATCATTGTCAAGGATTTTTACAGCAAAAGCCGCTGCGGGAAAATACCCCCAACGAAAATCAGGGCCAAATCTCGAAGTCGCGTCCCGCCGCAGCGATCCAGTCAATAAATACCGGTCTTTAAAAGTGTAATTGAGCCGCCCGAACAAGGAAATCATAAAAAGTTCTTTTGGATCGGAACCAGTCGTGATTTCGCTCGGCGTGCCCTTCGTGTCGGAGTTTTTGAAATAATTGTCGATGTCAAAATGCTGCCAGCCATATCCCGCCATCACATCAACAATATGGTCGCCAAATTCTTTTTTGTAATTCAAATAAGATTCCAACAACGAGTTCTTTTTCGTCTGTTCGTAATAATTATTGACCCCGCCGCCGTTGATCGCATCGAATTCGAATGCCGCAAAATTCGGAACAACTATCGTCCCCTCGCCCTTCGTGTAACTATATCCAACGTTCACGTTTGCCCGAAGCGCAGGCAAAAATTTAAACCGATAATCCACCGAAGCACTGGATATGTACTGTTTCACAGTAGAATTATCGTCGCGGAGTTCCAAAGCAGCCACCGGGTTTCTCGTTCCCAAGTTGTTCGGGTTGCCGTTTGCAATCGTCCAAGTGGTAAAACCGCCAAATTTTGCTGACGTATCCCGAACCGGTCGGGTCGGGTCAAAACCCAAAGCGTTTCCGATCGCGCCATTGTCCGCAAAATGGTTTTTCGACAACATGCCTTTAAAATTGACATTGAACTGCAAGGTGTTGTTAAAAAAACCGGGGCTCAAATTCACTGCCGAAGAATACCGATTGAAATTATCGGTCCTCAAAATGCCTTCCTTTTCAGTGTACCCGATCGAAACCCGGTACGGCACGACCCCAATCCCGCCAGAAATGTTCAAATTATGGTCATTGCCGGGGGCTTCTTGAAAAATTTCATCCTGCCAATCCGTGTTCGCAGTGCCCAGCAAACCGATGGCTGGGTGCTCCACTCCGGTTGGGTCAGGATTGGCGTAAAAATTTTTCACCGTCGCCCGAAATTCGTCTCCCGTCAGGACATCCATTTTTTTGGCGACATAACTGAAAGACGCGCTGGTATTCAGGCCAACCTGGATTTTTTTGCCGAGTTTTCCTTTTTTCGTGGTAATCAAAATGACACCGCCCGAAGCCCGGTTGCCATAAATCGCGGCTGCCGAGGCATCTTTCAGCACCGTAAAAGTTTCGATGTCGTTCGGATTGAGAAAATTCAACTGGTTCCGGCCACCAGAAATGCCGTTCCCATCTCTTGTTGGATTGTCCAACGGGATGCCGTCCACCACGATTAACGGGTCGTTGGATGCGCCAAGTGAAGATTCGCCACGGATCCTGATTTTTACAGCACCACCGGGCGCACCATTGTTCGACGTGATCGCCACGCCCGCAATTTTCCCGGCCATCAATTCTTGCGGCCCAGTGATCGCGCCCCGGTTAAATTTATTGCTCGAAACTGATTGCACCAGCCCCGTCGCGTCCTCTCGTTTCACGGTTCCGTAGCCGATTACGACGACTTCTTTGATCAAAGCACTGTTTTTTAAAGCGACTTTCAAAACATTTGAAGCCGTCAAATCAATGGTTTGCGTTTCAAAACCAGTGTAAGAAATGGTGAGTTGGGTAGCATTTGGAGGCAGATTTATCTTGAAATTGCCATCATAATCGGTCACCGTGCCTGCCGCTGCGCCAGCCACCGAGATGGTCGCACCGATCAGTGCCTCGCTGTTTTCGGCGTCGGTCACCGTGCCGGAAATTTGCCGCTGACCGAAAATTGCCCCACCGACGAACAGAAAACAAGTCGTCAGCACGAGCCAAAGTTTGAGTTTACTTAGCATCATACGAAATTATTTGGTTAAAACTCTTTGAAAATTTGAGTAAGATTATCGTTGTCCCTCGGTATGTTTTTTAAACTCGGACAGAATTATTGGGTAGGCATTTCCAGCAGTGGGACAAAAGTAGTAAATGTTGGAAAAAGTAGTAATTGTTGGAAAAACACTTTCCCCGAAAAATTATCTTTTGGATAGAAATAGTCATTCGCCTTGGAAATTTCAAAATTGGAAAATCAAACGTCGGGGAAGTTCGGAACCCTATCCAATTTGAACCCAAATCAATGTGGTCAGAATCAGAATTTACTGAATTTTAGAAGGCTCAATTATGATTTCAAGTTGCTGTTTCAAAAAGGTGCGTAGCACCTCGATATTTGTAGAAAAACAAGGAAAAGCGATTCAAAAGGTGCGTAGCACCGTCATATTTCAAGGTCAAATGTTCCGGTGCTACGCACCTT
>JANNMS010000283.1:0-13159 GCA_031398055.1 Saprospirales bacterium
AGAAATCCCGAAGGGATTTTATGTAAAAACTCGCGCCTGAAAACATAAAATCCCTTCGGGATTTGAGGAAAATGCCCTTGCTCTGAGCTATAAACATAGATTCCCTTCGGGAATGGATTTTAATGCGTTTGACCTGTTCCCCAATAACCAATTCCCCAATTCCCCAGTAACCATTCTCAGAGTTGAAAATTCAAATTTTTGGTGAGATAGTGCGCCCGGATGTCTTTGATGGTTTCGTTGAACAGGTGCATGTTGGTTGCGAAAATCGTGTTTTTTGCCGTGACGATGCCAAAACCTTCCGACATATTTGAATAAAGTGAAATCACCTCGGCACTCGTGATGCCCGAATTGGCAGACAGCGATTGGTTGAAAATCTTGATTTCGCGCCCGCCACCTGTCAAAGTCAAAGTCATGTCTTGAAAATAACGGAGCATTGTGGTGGACGGCTCGACGTTTTTGTTTAAAAATTCAAAAAGGGAAGACGTTTCGAAAGTGCCTTTATAAGTCAAAGGCGGCGTAGTGCCACTGCTCGTTTCGTTGCGTTCTTTATTTCTGACAATTGCCCAGTGCAATTCGTTATTTGCCAAAGTTTGGTTGGTCACCGGGTCGGCATCGCGGTAGCGAATGTCCAAATCAATGTCAAAATACACCCCGTTCACATCCGTCCGCCAAGCAATATCGGCATGCCCCGCTGTGTCAAAAGGTAATTTTGGAATGATTGCTCCGTAAATATTTCCGGCCAACGGGTCAGCCCAACGAAAAGCGACCGGGATATTTGTGCGCCCGGTGATGGTCGGTTTTCCATCTTTCCGAACGATGCGAACTTGATAATTTGCCCCCAAAACCAGCGAATCATTTCCAGAAGTGATGACTTTGTAAAGCCAATTTGGTTGGGTTGCAAAAATACCAGTGTCCCGGGTGATGCCTTCGGCCACGCCATCGACGCGAGTCGCCGGGAGTGATTTTACGATGCTCGCAGTTTTTGAGGTGTCGGACATTCTGTCCAAAAAAACTTCAATCGCACCGGCTGGGTAATAAAGTGAATCGGCAATTTTGGCAATTTTCAAAGCCGATTGATCCCCGATAAATGCTTTTTCAACGCGAATGTATTGCACATCGGCAGTTGCATCGAGCACAGCGTAGGTCACCGGGATTTCTTTCCACGGCGCGTTCACATTAAAATCATTGGAACAAGCAGCCGCGAAAAGCAGCAGAAAAAGGGTTGGGAAGAGCAGTTTTTGCATTTCACGAAAATTTTTTAGGCTGCAAAGTTATGAAAAACCCGCGCCTCCAAAACTTCCACTTTGTCAAACCTTTGCATTTTAACGAAAATGCTACCTTTCGGCCTGTTTCAGTTATTGGTTATTGGACAATTGATTATTGGGCTGCCCAAAATTGATTATCTCAATATCCCACAATATCTCAATTTCTCAATATTCAAAATGTCTGCTGCCACTTCCGAAATCAAACGTGTGACCACCCACACCATCCAAGCGATGAAAAACAAGGGTGAAAAAATCGCCATGCTCACGGCCTACGATTTTTCGATGGCCCGGATCCTCGACGAGGCGGGCATCGATATTTTGCTGGTCGGCGATTCGGCCTCAAATGTCATGGCCGGCCACGAAACGACACTGCCGATTACCCTCGACCAGATGATTTACCATGCCCAATCGGTCGTCCGGGCGGTGAAAAGGAGTCTGGTCGTAGTGGATTTGCCGTTCGGGACCTACCAATCGAATTCTGAAATTGCACTTTCGAGTGCGATTCGAATTATGAAAGAGTCCGGGGCGCACGCCGTCAAATTGGAAGGCGGTGCTGAAGTGCAAAAATCAATCAAAAAAATATTGATGGCAGGCATACCAGTGATGGGACATTTGGGTTTGACGCCGCAGAGTATTTATAAATTTGGGACATATTCCGTCCGGGCAAAAGAAGAGGAAGAGGCCGAAAAATTGATGTCCGATGCCAAATTGCTCGACGAAATCGGTTGTTTTGGGATTGTTTTGGAAAAAATACCCGCCACATTGGCAAAAATGGTTTCGGAAAGTATTTCAATTCCGACCATCGGAATCGGGGCAGGCGGCGCGTGCGACGGGCAAGTTTTGGTCACGCACGACATGTTGGGCATCACGAAAGATTTCAAACCGCGGTTTTTGCGGCGGTATTTGGAGTTGTTCGAGGCGATTGGGGATGCCACAAAACACTATATTTCGGATGTGAAAGCAAAGGATTTTCCAAATGAAAAGGAGCAATATTGAAAATAGGTTTTTTTCTTTAAAAACGACTAACCAATTTAATGAAATCAATGAATTTAGATTGATAGAATTTTCAAGACTTTTTATATCTTTTTCTATAAATTTTATATCTCGATAAATGATTTTTCTATCGCCATAAAAATCGAAAATTGAGGTTTGTTGTAGGTTTACAGTCGAAAAATCAAACTATAGTTATGAGCAAAACCAACCTCCGGTTATTTGAAGAACTGCCTGAACATGAATATTGCACGTCAAACCAAGTTGCAGCGAGCTTTTTTAATGGAACAGATTTATTCCCCAATATTTTTGGTTTTGATGAAAAAACTGGTGGATTTGTGGCGATTCATCGCAGTCATTCAGCTACTGGCTTGGAACATGAACTCCCAGTTTGTTCAATTTTAAAACGCTCGGGATTTGGGATTTTGCTTTTGGAAGAAGCTGGGGAATTTTCGCGCCCGGATGCCGTAATCAAAGACAAATTATTTGAAATAAAGCGGATTGCTGATGCAAAAAATCTGCGGCGAGCGGTGATTTTTCAATTTCGAACGGCTTATCGAAAGTCAAATAACTTGCTTTTGCACATTGACCAACCCGTAAATTTTGAATCATTGAGAAGTGCCATTTTTGCCGCAGCATTTTTGTACCCAAAAATTCAATTGGTTTGGGTGGTTGTCAATTTGCAACTTTTTCAATTTGAAAGACAATTGATTTTGAAAGGAAAACATCAATTCAAATAGACAAAAACAAAAAAAGGCATTGCCGAAGCAACACCTTTTTTTCGTAGGTAGCGTACTCGTAGCCCGCTATGGCACAAAGATAACTGCACAAAATTCATTTTTGCAAGACTTGAAAATTTCCTATCCATGTTTTTATTTAAAAACTATAATCAAAAAGCCTTTTTATTGATTATTCTCTGTTCAATAATTACAGTAAATCAATCTTTTTCCCAAAAAACGGCAACTGTTTTTGGACAAATCACCGACGTGGCAACTGGCCAACCCGTTGATTTGGCGACCGTTTATTTGAAAGGCAGCGGGCAAGGCGTGAGCAGCGACGAGGCCGGAAATTATGCCATCCAAATCCCGTCGGGCGGGCGCGCGACTTTGGCTTTTCGCCGCGTCGGATACAAAGAAACGACCCACGATATTTTGCCGCTGGCCGAGGGCGCGCGGTTTGGTTTGGATGTTTCGCTGGTGGCGGTCAATGCAAATATTGAGGCTGTCATCCGCGAAAGAAAATTGGACGAGGGCGGCATGGTTCGAGAAAAAAACATGAAAGACCTCAAACTTTTGCCGACAACGACGGGTAATTTGGAAAGCGTTTTGCCGAGCATCGCGCTCGGCACGGTCAGCGGAAACGGCGGCGAACTTTCGAGCCAATATCAAGTGCGCGGCGGCAATTATGACGAAAATTTGGTGTACGTCAACGACTTTGAAATCTATCGCCCGCAACTCGTCCGCGCCGGGCAGCAGGAAGGTTTGACATTTCCCAACATTGATTTGGTGCGCGATTTGTCGTTTTCGTCGGGTGGTTTTGCTGCAAAATATGGCGATAAATTGTCCTCCGTTTTGGACGTAAAATACAAACGCCCCGACTCGGTTCGGGCGAGTTTGGCGGGCAGTTTGTTGGGCGGTTCGGCGCACCTCGAAGGCAGTTTGAAATCGAAAAAAGACAGTTACCGAGCGTTCCGATACCTCGTCGGGGCGCGGTACAAAACCACGAAATTGTTGCTCGGCAGCCTCGATGTCAAAGGTGAATACGTGCCGAATTTTTCAGATATCCAAGCCTATTTAACCTACGATTTGAACCGCGATTGGCAGGTCGGTTTTTTGGGAAATTTCAACCGTTCGGTCTATCAATTTCAACCGACGAGCAGCAATCGTGCCTTCGGTTTGATTGATTTTGCACTGCAACTCCGCACGGCTTTCGAGGGTCAGGAATTTGACGATTTTACGAGTGCGCTGGGCGGAGTTTCGTTGACGTATTTGCCCGACCGGCGGCGTAATCCGTTGTACCACAAAGTTTTAGCATCCGGTTGGAGGAGTCAGGAAAACGAGCGGATTGATATTTTGGGCTACTATATTTTGGGAGAAATTGAGGAAAATCTGGGCTCGTCGGAGTTCGGAGACATCGTAAATGTGCTGGGAACCGGCACGCAGCACACCTGGGTTCGCAACTATTTGAAGGCCGATGTCCGCAACGTGGAATACAAAGGTGGCATCGAAATCACGCCCGAAAACCTGCCTGACGGATTGACGAAAAGCCACTTTTTTCAGTGGTCGGCGAAGTACCAAAACGAGGCGATTTCCGATAAAATAAACGAGTGGGAACGGCTCGATTCAGCTTTGTATTCGCTGGTTTTTGATACCAATGCATTGTTCATCCGCCGTTCGCTGAAAACGCGAAATGAATTGAACTCAAATAGAATAAGTTTTTCATTTCAAGACACTTGGACGTGGCGAAAAGATGGGCTGCGCGAACTGCAATTGACCGCCGGGCTGCGCGGGCAATATTGGGATTTGAACAATGAAAAATTCGTCACGCCACGCGTCCAATTTTTGTACAAACCGCTCAATTCTCGCCGCGACATCGCGTGGCGGATGGCTGGTGGGCTGTTTTTTCAACCTGCTTTTTATCGGGAAATGCGGCGGCTGGACGGCACGGTGAACCAAGATTTATCGGCACAAAAATCGGCGCACGTCGTCGGTGGGTTCACCTACGATTTTTTGTGGGGCAAACGCAAACCTGTCAAAATGCGGTTGATTACCGAACTTTATTACAAAAAAATGTGGGATTTGGTCTCCTTTGACCTTGATAATGTGCGGATTAGGTACGCCGGGGAAAACAATGCGGCAGGTTACGCTACGGGTTTGGACGTTCGTTTGAACGGCGAATTTGTACCGGGAGCAGAAAGTTGGATCAATTTTTCACTGCTCCGAACCCGCGAAAGTTTGGATGGCATCCAGCACAAAACCCGCGACGTAGGCCAAACCGAAGGCCAAAACGTGAAAGACGTGCCGCGCCCGACCGACCGTTTTTTCAATATGTCGATGTTTTTTCAGGATTACCTGCGGAACAATCGGAACGTGAAAATGCACCTCAATTTTACGGTCGGAACCGGGATGCCGTTCGGGGTGCAGGACAACAATGTGATTTTCAGGAATCCTTATCGTTTTACGCCGTACCACCGGGTGGATATTGGTTTTGCGTACCTGCTTTGGAATGAAAATTGGCGGACGCGGCGGCCACATCACCCGCTGCGGTTTACCAGAAATACTTGGCTGTCGCTCGAAGTTTTTAACTTACTGAAAGTGGCGAACGAAGCCTCAAATACTTGGATAAAAACGATTTACAACACGCAGTATGCGATTCCGAATTATTTGACGGGGAGGAGGTTGAACTTGCGGGTTCGGGTGGATTTTTGATGGTAAAATCGGGTCGGTTTTGATTCTCGAAAGCAAGTCTTTTTCAGATTTTTTACAAAAAACAATGCTGCGGCTACCGCACAAAAATCAAAATTCAAATCTGAAATCAATGCTTTGAACTTCACACCTTATTTCCCAGACCTGCTTAAAATCCTTCCGACCCTTTCCCACCATGCCCCCGTTTTTCCCGCTCCTTCAATTTCCGTTGTTTCACCACTTTCAAAAATTCGCTGAATTTTCGCGCCATTTCTGCCCAAAGTTCATGTTTCGGCTCGCCTGCCTGTCCCAAATTTATCCAGTTTTTGGGCGCGCCTTGAATTGCGTTGATGGGCAAATCCTCGCAATCACATTCAATCAACCGGACTGGAAAAATGATTTTCTCCCCTTTTTCGTGCGCTTCGAGTGCCTTTTTCAACTCTTTTTCGTGGCAAAAATCGCTGGAAATAAAACTTGGGCTGAGCAAACAAATGATGATTTCCGCCTGCTCGAATTTTTGCCAAATGGCATTTGACCAATTTTGGCCGGGCAAAATCGAGCCGTCGTCCCACAGTTCGACGTTGCCCAACCGAACCTGCGAAAACACCGAAATCTTGAATTTTTTCAAAGCCTGAAATTCCTCCTCGTCCGCGTGGGCATAACTGATGAAGGCGGCAACCGGCATTTTTGCCTCCTCGCTGCGCATTTCTTTTTCCTCGATGCCGTCGAGCAGTTTTTCAACTTCAAAATCCTGCTCCAATTCTGGGCAGAAATATTCCCGACGGTTGCGTTTTTCGTGCGCCAGCAGGGTCTCGTATTTCACAAAAACCTTATCGTTGATCGCAAGGTGGCGTTGTTGCGTAGCCATGCCGCAATCGTGTTGGCGGCTTTATTTTGATTGTTTTGCTGGGCAATGTCTGTCAAAGAAATATAATCTTCGGCTTGCACGGTGTCAATGCGAATCACAAGCCCTTCTACTTTAAGTTGTTTGGTCATTTTTAAAAAGTTTTAAAGTCGAACAAATGTTCGACTTTAAAATTCCCATATTGGGTTTAAAGTCGAACATTTGCACAACTTTGGTTTTCAAACTTGGCAAAATCACCAACTTTAAAATTTGTCCATAAAAAGGAAGTTTGTCCACGTATTTTTTTAAAAAAACTGCGCGGGGGTGAAAAAAGGCGAGCAAACTTCCCGCTGTTTATTGTGGTGGTAAAATTAGAAATCAAATCTAATTTTCCAAAACGGTCTCCCCACAAAAAAAGTGGCTCAACGGAAACCCGCCGAGCCACTTTTCTTGTCAAAAATCAAAGTTCAAAAATCACATCAATGCTTCTCAATTTTCCCAGAGGCTACCGACCTGCCATCGGCGGCAAGCCGGTAGAAATATATTCCTCTGGAAAATTGGAAAGAAAGTAATCGAAATTCGGGAGATGGTTTGGTTTGGTGTGCCACCTGCCGACCGAGCGCATCGTAGATTTCGAGGGTGTAAATTTTGGCCTGCACCCCGTCAATCGTCACGGTGGCTTCGTCGGTGAACGGATTAGGAAAAAAATTGACCGCTGCGCCCGGCACAAAAATCTCTTGCGATTTTGTGGTCAAAACTGAGTCGAGTTGGCAGACCGTGTGAAAAGTCTCGTTCGACGCAGCCGGGGCGTTGAAGTCAAAAAAGATGGCAGCGCGGTTGCGAATCGTGGTTTTGCAGGGCAAATCGGGTTTTTGGGAAACCCTGAACTTGACATAACCACTGCTCGACGTCCCGCCTGAGGCTGGACTGCCATCTGGGAGTAACAACTGATTTGGGAGGGTGAACTGCACGATGCCGCCGGCGTAAACCTGAAAATCATAATCATGGCTTGCACCGCCCGGCACGACCGAAGCAGGGTCGAGCCAGGGTGAAAGCGTGTCGCGGACGATGACGCCGCGAACCGTGTCGGCACCGGTGTTCACAAAACGGATTAAAAATTCTAAATCGGTGTTGGGATTCACGAAGTGCTCGACTTCGGCTCCCTTGGGATGACCTCGCTTCAAAAAGGCTGGATTAAAATTCGGGTCGTTACTTTCCTGACAGTCGGCGGAAACAAAAGCGTCCGCGTCGTCTTCCGGGAACATCGTGTAAAAACCGGTCGAAATAGGATTAGAAGTTGTGTCGGTTTTGCAGCCCTCGACGGCAGCGGTGGGATAACTCAAACCCGGGTAGCCGGGCGACTGATCTGCTATGATTCTGTAAGTTTGGTTGTTGGCTATTTTTGAAAAGATTAAAGTTTCCTCGCCGGGCGCGAGGGTCGGAATTTGCCCGGTTCGATAAATGATTTGGTCTTCGACGATGACATAATCCAAAGTTTGGGTCATCCCAAAACCACTCCGGTTGGTTGCCGAAAATTTGACCTGCTGGCTGTCGCATTTTCCTTCGACGGTCACGAAAGATTTGTCCCACGTCGGGTCGGTTTTGCAAATCGAATCTGGGAAAATGTGCGCCCGAACGCAATGTGCTTGTCCTGAAATCGTGCTGTCGCAGTTCAGCCATGCCGTCAAATCAAAATTTCCACATTCTCCGGCATCCAAAAAACCAATGTTGAAAGTGAAAACATTGCCCGAAACGCTTGACCACGGCACGGAACTTCCGGTCACCGACAAAAAATCATCCACCAAAACTTCGACCCGCGTGTCAATTGAAGGAATCGTTCCGAGATTGCAATATCGAACGGTATAAACATTTTCGGCGCAGCGACGGAGCAGCGGCGTGCTGACATCCACCCGATTTTGTGGGCAGGATTTCGCGGCTTTCACGCCCAAATCCAATGAAATCGTATCGTAAAAATTGAAAACAGGCACGACGACCGACGGCTGGCAATTTTGCCAATATGAATTTGGCGTCAAAACCGTCACCGTGTAAAGCCCCGTGTCCACCAACGATTGGAAAAAACCACTTTCATCCGTCGTGGCGTATCGTGTAAAATCGGCACTTTCAATTTTTACAATCCAATCGGTTTGAATCGGTTCGTTCGCCGTTTTTTGGCAGTCATTATTATAATCATGAAAAACATGGCCTTCGATATAATCTGTAAAAACCTTCCCATCGGCCTTCGTTTTCACCAAATAAATGTAAGTATCGCCCAAAAGTGAGTTCAACGACGACCGCCCGGCCACCACCAATCCACCATCTTTTGCATTCACCGCCGCCAAACCAACGTCCGGGCCGCTTTTTCCAACCGTATTTTCCCAAATCACATCACCCTCGTCGTCCACCCGAACCAAGTAAACATTTTCATTCGTCAACGAACTTTGTTTTTCACCAGCGAGAAAAAACCCACCCGTGCCGTCTGGAATAATCGAATTAAAAACACTGTTCGGTAAAGCCTTGAACCAAGTCGGAGCGGGATTGCCGTCGGCAGAAATTTTCAAAAGCAAACCGCCCTGCTGACCTGCCAGCGAAGTCGTTTTTCCAGCAACCACCAAACCACCATCTTCCGATTCCGCAATGCTGTAACCCGCGTCGGTCGAAAAAGAATTGGGGACAAAATCAAATCCGTAGTCCGTTTGCCAAATAAATTCACCCTCGGAATCGAGCCGCAAAACACAAACATCCGTGTCCGGCCCATCTTCCCGCTCGCCGACGACAACGATATTTCCATTTTTTGAAATCAAAATTTGGCGCGCGATTTCATTGTCATCTGGATTTCCGTAAAATTTTTCCCAAATTTTCGAGCCGTCCGGGTCAAATTTTGCCAACCAAAAATCGCGCATCGCCATCGCATCGGTCACGAAACCAGCGGCGATAAAATTGCCGTCGGGCAAAACCAAAACCGTTGTGGCTGCATCATTTTGACTGCCGCCAAAATTTTTCTCCCAAATTTTCTCGCCAAATTGGTCGGTTTTCATCAACCAAATATTTCCGTCAGGATTGAATTGGCCGGGGCGGGTTGTTCCTGCAATCAAAATATTAGAGTCGGGCGTGGTGGCAATCGCATTTCCAGAAAAAATTTGGCCGCCCGTGCCTGCATAATATTTGTGCCATTGTTCAAAACCGTCGGCATCTGTTTTCACCACCGCTCCGCGAATGCCTTGATAAATTCCGGTCAACAAATAACCTCCGTCCGGTGTCGCCACAATTCCGCGCGCTTCGTCCTGCCCGCCGCCGCTCAAAACCCTTTCCCAACCTTGCCCGAAAACTAGGCTGGCCGACATCAAAAAGAGGAAAGAGAAAATCAATCTAATCATGAGAAAATGGATGACTTGCGGTAAATATGTTTTGAAGACGATACAAAAGTGCAGGCGGTCACGTGGCGAAAGAAAGACATTTTTTGAAGTTTGTTGAGCGTGACATTTTTGATTAAACAAAGAAATGGGCGGCATGGGTCGATGATTTATTTTTTATAAACAATTGAAAATGTGCGGTTTGAGTTCTTTTTTTCAAATTTTCGTTCTGTAAACGGAAATCGTGTTTTGTTGAACGTAAAATTTTCGATTCAAGTTGGTGTTTCATTTTAATGATAAAATTTTGACTTCAAAAACAGCCATTTCACTGACTTCAAAGTCGAATGTCCTCTGATTTTAGGTTTCTCCGAAATCTTTAAATTGAGGAAATTAGGCATTGAGTCGTCCGAGCATTTTCGTTCAAAATATCACAATATTTCATCGTCAATTTTTCATTTTCAAAAACAACCTGCGTGATGCTCACCGTCCGCACCCTGTTTTCGCGGTTCATCACAAAATCATTTTCGGGATCGCCCACCTTGCCATTTTTGTGGAGAAAAAATATCGAACGCGACCAGTTTTTGGGCGGGTTTTTGTTTTTTTCGGAAAGCCATTTTTGGAAAATATTTTGCCTAACTCGTTGCATTTCAGGCGGGTACAAAGTGGATGAACACCAAAAATGTGCCTCGCCCGCCGACAGATTTTTTAAAAAATTCTGCGAGCCGTCCCACCGAAATTCAACCACTTTTTCTTTTTCAAAAAACAAAAATGTGAACGGCTCGATGCCCACGAAATCATAATTTTCAAAAAATAAATCCGCCTGCGGAAAGTCAAAAAAATCCAACAACATCAAACCTCGGCTGCGGCGGTACGGTGGCTGATGACTGTGTTTTACGAAAGCACCGTTCAAAAGGCAAGCCGTTTTTCCAGCATCCGAAGCCACAATCCACGCCCCACCTGCTTTTGTGTCGCGGGGAAAAAGGAGTTTTTCGGCAGATTTTTGTTCAATTGAAATGTGCGCCGGCGAGCGGCTCGGTGCTTCGTCGCGGTTGTGGGTGAGGACAAAACCGGTGGGCGTGGGCAGGAAAGTTACGGTACACATGGATTTACGATTTTGGATTTACGATTTACGATTTTTGGCACTCGTGCAAATCGTAAATCCAAAATCGCAAATCGTAAATCAAGAAAAAATGTCTTTGACCCGATCAAAAAAACTGCGGTCTTCTTTGTTGGGTGTGGGTTGGAAATTGGGCATTTCCTTTAATTTTTCGAGCAGGTGTTTTTCCTCGTCGTTGTATTTTTTGGGCGTCCAGACATTAATATGTATCAACAAATCGCCACGACCGTAGGATTGCAGCCCCGGCAAACCTTTATCGCGCAACCTGAAAATTTTGCCAGATTGCGTGCCGGGCGGGATTTTGATGCGTGCTTTTCCGTCGAGCGTCGGCACGTCCAATTGTGCGCCGAGCGCCACGTCTGCAAAATTTATAAAAAGTTCGTGGATCAAATTGTTGCCCTCGCGGGTCAATTCTTCGTGCGGAATTTCTTCAATTGTAATCAGCAAATCGCCCGCGTGGCCACCTTTTGCACCCGAATTTCCCTTGCCCGACATCGAAAGTTGGATGCCTTCGGAAACGCCCGCCGGGATGTCCACGTCGATCGTTTCTTCGCCAAAAACGCGCCCGTCGCCTTTGCAAACGTTGCACGGGTTTTTGACCGTCGAACCAGATCCACCGCACGTTGGGCAAGCGGAAGAGGTTTGCATCATGCCAAAAGGCGTTTGGGTCACGCGATTGACCATGCCCGAACCTCGGCAAGTGCCGCAAGTTTCGACCGAGCTTTTGTCACGCGCGCCCGAGCCGTTGCAGGTCGTGCAACTGACTTGTTTTCTGACTTTTATCTTTTTATTGACCCCGGTCGCGATTTCTTCAAGCGTCATTTTTACCCGGATGCGGAGATTGGTGCCACGTTCGCCGCGCGGTTGTTGTTGTCGCGCACCGCCGCCGCGCCGGCCGCCGAAAAACTGTCCGAAAAGGTCATCGGATTCAAAACCAAACCGGCGCAGGATTTCGTCCATGTCCATTCCTTGAAAATCGCTGGCGCCGCCGCGGCCGCCCATTCCATCCACACCGGCGTGGCCAAATTGGTCGTACCGCTGCTTTTTTTGGGAGTCCGAAAGGACATCGTAGGCTTCGGCGGCTTCTTTAAATTTATCTTCGGACGCCTTGTTGCCGGGGTTCCGGTCGGGGTGAAACTCCAATGCTTTTTTGCGGTAGGCCGCTTTTATTTCATCGGCAGCGGCAGTTTTTTGCACGCCAAGAATTTCGTAATAATCTCTTTTTGCCATTTTATTGAACTATGAACTATAAACTATGAACTATAAACTATAAACTATGAACCACTTTACCAGTTGTTCATAGTTCATAGTTTATAGTTCATAGTTAAAATCCGACCACGACTTTGGCGTGGCGGAGGATTTTTTCTTTAAATAAATAACCGGGATCGGTGCTGTCCACTATTTTTCCTTTGAGTTCGGGGGCAGGGATTTCGACGATGGCATCGTGAAATTGGGTGTCGAATTCGTCGCCAGGTTTGGTTTCCATTTTTTTCAAACCTTCGTTGGCGAGGATATTCACCAATTTTTGGTGGATCAAAATCGAACCTTCGGTGAGGCCATCATTTTTCATAGCCCTGTCAAAATCGTCCAAAATAGGCAACAAGGCTGACACAATGTCACGCCCGGCTGACTGCAAATATTCCCGGCGGTCGCGGGCTGAAATGCGTTTGAAATTTTCAAACTCCGAAGCCAAATAAAGGTATTTGTTTTTGTACTCGTTGGCCTGCTTTTTCAATGCCTCGATTTCGTTGTTTTCCGATGGGGCGGGCGCATCATTTTCTTCAATTTCAACCATATTTTCCGCCTGATTTTCAACGAATTCGGTTGCATTTTCGGCAGTTTCTTGGGCTGCTTCGGTTTTATCTTTTTCCTTCATTTTAAATAAATTTTTAAATCTGGAATTCATCTTCTTCCTTTTTCGGGGAGTCGCAGCATATTTTTTTTGCTGCTGCAAATACCTTTTTTGGGCTTGCCTCAATTTTTGTGCCTCGACAGGAATGGGTGACAAAACGGCATTTAAAAACGATGAACTATGAACGATAAACTATGAACCTAGTAAAAGTTCATGGTTTATGGTTCATAGTTCATCGTTTTTAAGTAGGTGATATAAAATCTTCGAGTACTTGAAAAGCATTTTAGATAGCATTAGGAACACGGATTGGGCAGATTTTTGACGGATTTTCACGGAT
>JANNMS010000289.1:0-9666 GCA_031398055.1 Saprospirales bacterium
TTTTGTTTTTTAAAAATCAGTGTAAATCAGTCCAATCAGTCTAATCAGTGTTCTATTTTACCTAATTTGTACGTTTTGAAATTTCATTAAAATTTAATCCAAACCCCATTCGCCACTATTTTTTCATTTAAAAACTGCAAAAAATAACGCCCCGTCGGCCAATTTTCAGTTTCCAAAACCGTCGTCCCGGCAGTTTCTTTTTCCAAAAACAACCGCCCGTCGGCAGAAAAAACACGCAAAAAACCAGTCGTTTCACTCGGCAAATCAATTTGAAAAAATGAACTGCCAGGATTCGGCGAAATTTTTAAAACGGGTTGATTTTCAATGTTTTGGGTCGGGATAATTGGTTTAAAACTTGAATTGTACACCCAAAGTTCGCGCCCAAAACCTGCTTTTCCGGCAACAAAAAAGAGCAGATGTCCGGCAGCTACAAGATTTGAAGGCGCAAAATCCTTGTCGTCCGGCTGACTTTCATTCGAAACAATTTTTAACGAAGCATCCGTGCCTTTGCAAAACATCAACTCCGAACCGAGCGAATCTTTGAAAGCCCCGAACGCCAACGAATCTTGATAAATCGTCAACCCAGCACCGTGCGTTTCGGCATTCGTGAAATCGGGCAAAACCATTTTTGTCCCGGCGGTGGTCAAATTGGTTTCCCAAATCCGGTCATTTCCAGCGGCGTTCGTGGCCGTGAAAAACAATTTCCCATCCAAAATGGTCAAGTTTCGTGGCGAACTGCTGCCATTTCCGGCCACGATGTCCCTGATCAAATCCGTTCCGTTGGCCGTGCCGTCGCTTTTCCAAAGTTCGATGCCCGTTGCGGAATTGGATGATTTACCACGAAACACAAATTTTCCGTTGAAATCCACGACGATTCCTTGCGAATAAAGTGTGGGGATGACGTTGGTATCCATCGTTTTCACGCCGACCGTTCCGGCAGCGGAACCGTCGCTGACCCAAAGTTTTTTGGTTTCTCCGTTTTTTTGAAAAAAGAAAAACAGGCGGTCGCCGACCGGAGTCAGAAAAATTCCGGCATTCGTTTCCGTCCCAGAATTCAGCAAAACGATGGTGTCCAAGTTTTCAATTTGGCCGTTCGATTTGAAAAGATAGCGTTCCGGTTTGCTTTTTTCGGCGCAGCCGATGCCAAAAATGGTCGTGTCGCGCACCGCCAAATCCAAAATTCCAGCAAATGAATTGAACTGCGAAACCCGAGCCGCCGCGTTTTTGGATGGGTCAAAATGGGTCAAAAAATGGTCGGTCGAATCAATAATTTCATGAAAAACCACGCCGCCAGCGAACGCCCGGATTTTGGAAAAATGGGCGGTCGGCATTTGATATCGAAGTTTTGTCCCGGCCAAAGTGCCATCGGTGGAATACAAATCAGCGGTCGCGTCGCGGTTGACCAAAAACCAAAACAAACCGTCCGCAACTGCAAAACTTTCCATTTTATCCGAATCGGTGAACGGCGGCAAAAGTGCAATCGTGTTGATGGACGGGCCGCCGTCCGAGCGGCAAATCAATGTTGAATTGCCTTTCCCGGCGGCCACGAAAATCAAAACGGTGTCGAGGTTGGCGAGCAGTCCGGTTTTGGCATCGTTCAACGGAAAACCGTCTGGGCTGCCGGGGTTCAAATCTTTGACCATCCGAACATTTTGGGAAAAAATCAGGAGGGGCAGGCAGGTCAAAAGGGTAAAAATAGAAGTGGCGAGTTTTTTCATAAAATTGAAATTGTGCTGTTTTGAAATTTGACTTTCGGAGATTTTTTCAACAGCAAGGTTCAATATTTTTTGGAAAAATTTGCAGCCCCGCTTTTTCAAAATCGCCAAATGTCCAGAAAAAACAGCCCACGAACTTGCAACCCGCACTACTTTTGGCCACCTTCCCACAAAATTTTTCTCCTTCCAATGTTGAACAAAACGATCCTCGCCCTCGCTTTTTGGCTTGCCGCCACCCAAATTTTTGCCCAACCGATGCCCTGTACGCCACCCGAAATGATGACATCTACCTGCGAGGAGGCTTGCATTATTTGCGATATCAACGGTTTCACAGGGCGGAACAGCAGCAGCAATCCGGGCGAAGCACCGCCCGGTTTTTGCACAAACACGGTTCACAACGCGCAGTGGATTGCGTTCATGGCTGGGTCAATGGATTTGACTTTGAAAATTTCCGTTTCGGGCTGTCAAACTGGCGGCGGTTTGGAAGTTGGGATTTATGAAAGCCTTGATTGTCAGACGTTTAAACTCGTTTCGGCCTGCGATGGCGACATCCCAAACAACACCTCCCAAAATTTCACGATGACGAATTTGACCGTTGGGCAGTACTATTATTTCGTGATGGATGGAAATATGGGCGATAAATGCAATTACACCATCAATGTTTTGGCTGGTTCGACCAATGTTTCGGAACTCACAACTTCGGGCAACATCGTCGGCAATTTCAAATTTTGCCCCGGCGTGCCACAAACTTTTGAAATTGAGGCGCCGACCGGGGCGACCCAATTTGACTGGAAATTGGACGGCATTTCGAAAGGTTCTGGAAAAAAAATTGACTTGAATTTCCTCGCGCCGGGCGTTCACCAACTTTGCTGCACGGCTTCAAATGCCTGCGACGAAGCCCCGCCGGTCTGCACAACTTTGGTCGTCGAAACCATCGAACCGCAATTTTTTACCCAAAATCTTTGCACCGGAGAATGCCTAACTGTTTCTGACACAACGATTTGCGAGACAGGCGACTACGAAATCCACCGCACCGACGTGGCTGGTTGCGACTCTGCTTTTTTTGTTTCTTTAAAAATTTTCCAATCCGCACTGACCAAAATTGACCTGAATATTTGCGACGGTGACTCGATTTTCGTGGCGGGCAAACCGTTTTTCAAAACCGGAAATTTTGTGGAAATCATGCAGACCACGAACGGCTGCGACTCGACGATTCAACTGAATTTGCAAACGATAATTTGTGAAATGAAAGGCAAAACTACTGTCCAAAATGTGGCTTGTTTTGGCGGCAGCACGGGCGGCATCACGTTTTCGGTGACGGATGGCACGCCGCCGTTCACCTACGTTTGGCAAGGAATCGGGCAAGCAAGCGGCGGAATTGGCAATATTTCAGGTGTCAATATTTTCGAAACGATTCAAAACCTGCCGGTTGGAAATTATGCGATTTCGGTGGCCGATAATTTTGGAAATGACGTGATTTTGCTGGCTGAAATCGGGGGTGAAAAACCACTCGAAATCACGGGCAAATTTTCTGACTTTTCAGGTTTTGAAATTGATTGCGCGGGCGGAAATTCTGGAAAAATCGAAGCCGCCGCGACGGGCGGAAAACCGCCGTACCAATATTTTTGGTCAAATAATTCTACCAAAAATCCACTGGAAAATGTGCCCGCCGGCCAGTACTTTTTGACTTTGACCGATGCAAATAATTGTACGCAAACCATTGATTTTCAATTGGATGAACCAACGCCAGTCGTTTTGGAAGCATCTTTTGAAAACCCAAATTGCGATAGTTTGGAAACCGGGAAAATCTCCGCAAATTCAGCAACGGGCGGCGTGGGCGGCTACGAATTTTCAATTTCTGGAAATGATTTTTCGCCAAAAATGGATTTTGAAAACCTCGGCGCAGGCGATTTTGAATTGATTTTAAAAGATAAAAACGGCTGCACGGACACGGCATTTTTCACGCTGGTTGCCCCCGAAATCCCGGTCATCGAATTGGGCGAAGACCAGACCATTTTGCTCGGCGAAAGCACCCGTTTGAATGCTTCGGCGAATGTTTTTTTGGAAAATATTTTGTGGTCGCCGCCGCTTGGTTTGTCGTGTTTGGACTGCGCCGAGCCCGAGGCCGCGCCGGTGAACACGACGATTTACACGGTTCAAGTCAGTTCAAAACACGATTGCACGACTTCGGATTCGGTCGCGGTGCGGGTCGAGAAAAAATACGATGTTTTCGCGCCGAACATTTTCAGCCCAAACGACGACGGGCGGGATGATTTTTTTACCCTTTTTGGTGGAAAAGCAGTGGCCGGGATAAAATCATTGAATATTTTTTCGCGGTGGGGCGAGTTGGTTTTTCAGAAAAATGATTTTGCGGCCAGCGAAATTTCGACAGGTTGGGATGGGACTTTTCGTGGGAAAAAAGTGAACCCGGGGGTGTTTTCTTGGACGGCGGAAGTTGTTTTTTTGGATGGTGAAATTTTGGTTTTGAAAGGGAGTGTGGGGATTGTTAGATAATCCGCTCCGAAAAACTGTAAATGTTAAACCTCGCATCCCGCAAAAAACCAATCAAAGTCAGCCCACCCGACTCCGCCATTTCCACCGCCAAACTCGATGCCGCACCGACCGCCGCCAAAACCGGCAACCCGACCATCACCGATTTTTGAACCAATTCAAAACCAGCGCGGCCACTCACCAACAACACAAAATCGCGCAACGGCAACTGCTCGTCCGCCGCGACCGCCGCGCCGATGACTTTGTCCACCGCGTTGTGCCGGCCGATGTCTTCCCGCAAAAATTTCAGGTTTCCAGCCGGGTCAAAAAGTGCGGCGGCGTGCAGACCGCCCGTCAAATCGAAGGCAGGTTGGGCGGCGCGCAATTTATCGGGAAGTGAAAAAAAATAGGTCTCCGGAAGTTTCGGATGGTTCGGCAACGGATGGTAACAAGTGATGGTTTGAATTGCATCAACCGAGGCTTTTCCACAAAGTCCACAACTGGACGTGGAAAAAAAATTTCGTTTAAATCGTTGAAAATCAAAAGGTAAGGTGGGCGCGAGTTCTGCCAGCAACGTGTTTTCTTCCAAAACCCTGAACCCGCGCAAATCGTCCGGTCGGCTGATTATTCCTTCGGTGAGCAAAAATCCGAGTGCCAAATTTTCATCATTTCCGGGTGTCCGCATCGTGACGACAAGTGGTTCGCGGCGGCGGTTTTTGCCCTCGCCGAAAGCCAAACGGATGTCCAACGGGGTTTCTTGGACGAGCCAATCGGGTTGTTCAGTGGGCGGGTGGTTGGATTGGATTTTTTTGGAAATGACTTGGATGATGTTTTTCAATTGAATTTCGCTAAAATAAATTTGGAAAGGTTTTCATCAAAAACGATAATAAAAACCAATATCCAATTAACAAGAAGATTGACAAAAATTTACTTTGATTTCTCAGATGGTGTATTGCAATGTTTGAAATTAAAATTGCCATAATTGTTGTAAAATTTTTAGCCGTACCCTTTTAGAATTTAAAAAATCGGGATAGTTCTTTGAAATTTTGCGAAAAAAGATAGGAGGTAGAAATTTGTGTTTTCGACGCAAAAACTTCACCTCCTATGGGCAAAAGCCTACACAAAGATATGATATCGATGTTCAAATCGACATATCCCCACCCGCCAGCGGGCAATCACCTTCGGCGATTAACTGTTATGGTTTGCATGATTTGTTCGTGCATACATACGAAAAGCAGCAGTTTGGAAGGGTTGAGTAGTGAGAAACACCCTCAATCCAAGCAAAGCGAAAGCCTGGGAAAGCAAAGCAGCCGCTGGCTTTCAAGCAAATGAACGGATTGGGAAACGTTTTTTGCCCCATTTGCCCGGCAAATGTTGGCTGCGCTGGGCCGCAAAGGCGAGTTGGTTTTGGTGGTTGATGGCAGCCAAACCGGTGCCCATTGCTGCACTTTGATGGTTTCGGTACTTTGCAAAGGCTACGCAATTCCCTTGGCATGGCTGACAAAAAGTGGCGAAAAAGGCCATTTCCCAGAAGAAATGCACTTGGATTTGGTCGGTTATGTGCAACAATTACTCCCCGAGTCTTGCCGTGTGGTGTTTTTAGGGGACGGCGAGTTTGATGGACTGAAACTCCGCACGACCTGCAAGAGCAATGGCTGGGAGTTTGTGCTCCGTACTGCCAAAGACCGAAAGGTGGATTGTGGCGACGAAATTGCCCAAATAAAAGCACTTTGCCCCCTCAAAGGCGAGGAAATCGTCTTTTTGGAAGATGCTTGCGAAGGCGACAATGCGATATTTTGGCATGGAAAAGGGTACAAAGACCCGATTTTCCTTTTGACAAACATGGATTTGGGGTCAATGGCTTGTGAATATTACCGCAGGCGTTTTAAAATCGAAACCCTTTTCAAATACTTAAAATCAGGTGGTTTCAAATTGCACAAATCCATGGTTGTAGCCCCAGAAAAAGTTAAAAATTTTCTCGTCGTCGTTGCTTTTGCCTTCATTTTTACCTTTTCAATCGGTATTTTATTGAAAAATGAAGATCCCGACGACATCGCCAAAATTACCCGCAAAGACAGATTGGAAAAAATTCATCCGATTACATTAGCACAAAAATGCTTCCTAAAAGCCAAAAAATTGGCAACCTGTTTTTTCTCAAAATTTTCAAAGAACTGGCCCGATTTTTTTACTTGAAAAAGTGTACGGCTAAAAAATCCACCACATTCACAAATATCCTCGGCATCGATGCTAGAAACCCTGTTCAAGCCTTCCCATGGGAAATTCAAAAAACCATCGCCACAGTAATTTTCAAAAGTTTTATTGATTACAGTTTGCAAATCCTTGTCCTTGACGTACTTAAAATATCCCAAATCAAGGAGTTTCTTTTTTGCTGTTTCCAGAGATTTATCCATTTTTTGAAATTATAAAAGTTAAAAAATAGTGTCGAGCGGAGCGAACATTCTAATTTTCAATGCGCCTCCAACCAATTCTCCCCCGTCCCCATTTCCACCAAAATCGGCACTTTCAAATTCGGAATTGCCGATGACATTTTGTCCGCCACCAAAACTTTCAGCCGTTCGAGTTCCGATTTTTTCACATCAAAAACGAGTTCGTCGTGCACCTGCAAAATCATTTTTGACTCCATTTTTTCCGCCCGCATCGCCTGCCACAAATTAATCATCGCCACTTTTATCAAATCCGCTGCCGTGCCTTGGATCGGCGAATTTATCGCCATCCGTTCGGCCATCGAACGCATCATGCCGTTCCGCGAATCAATGTCGCGGAGGTACCTCCGGCGACCGAGCAAAGTCTCGACGTAGCCATTTTTTCGCGCACCTTCCACGATATTTTCCATGTAGTTTTTCAGGCCGGAATATTCACGGAAGTAGTTCTCTATCAATGTTTTAGCTTCGGCGCGAGGGATGTCGAGTTGCTTCGAAAGATTGGTCGCGCCCGCCCCATAAATAATTGAAAAATTGACAGTTTTCGCCGCCCGCCGCTGGTCGGAAGTCACCTCGCCGAGCGGCACGTTGAACACCCCGGCAGCAGTTGCCGTGTGAATATCGAGGCCTTTTTGAAAAGCATCGAGCATCGCTTCGTCGCCCGAAATTTCGGCAATCAGCCGCAGTTCGATTTGCGAATAATCCGCGCTCAACAAAATGTGGTCATCGTCGCGTGGGATAAATGCCTCGCGCACTTTTCGGCCTTCCGCTGTTTTGATTGGGATGTTTTGCAGGTTCGGGTTTTGGCTGGAAAGCCGCCCGGTTGCCGCGATGGTTTGGTTAAATTGGGAATGCACGCGCCCGGTGCGCGGATTTATCATATTTGGCAAAGCATCAACGTAGGTTGATTTCAATTTCATCAATGCGCGATGTTGCAAAATATCATTCGCGACTGGATACTTTTCGGCAATTGCAGAAAGTGTTTCATCATCGGTTGAATATTGACCCGATTTCATTTTTTTGCCAGCGTAGGGTATTTTCAATTGGACAAAAAGTGCCTCGCCGACCTGTTTCGGACTGGCCACGTTGAAATTAAAACCAATTTCAGCCAAGATTTTTTTCTCCAAAATTTCAATCAAACCGGCTAGTTCGACGGAGTATTTTCCCAAAAAATCCGGGTCAATCCGCACGCCCGCAAACTCCACGTCTGCCAAAACTTTGACCAACGGCGTTTCCACTTCGTGAAATAATTTGACCAAACTTTCGCCCCCGGCCAGCAGTTTTGGTTCGAGGTTTTCTTTCAATTGCAAGGTGATATCGGCATCCTCGGCGGCGTAATCCACCACGATTTCGACCGGAACATCGCGCATCGTGCCTTGCCCCGCGCCTTTTTTTCCAATCAATTCATCAATTTTGATGGGTGCGTAATTCAATAATGTCTCGGCGAGATAATTCATGCCGTGCCGCAAATCGGGTTCCAACAAATAGTGCGCGAGCATCGTGTCCCAATATTTTCCGGCCAGTTCGACGCCATAATTTTTCAAAACGATGGCATCGTATTTCAGGTTTTGACCAATTTTTTCGATGCCCTCGTTTTCAAAAATCGGGCGGAATTCTTCGATGATTTTTTGCGCCTCGGCGGGGTCGGCAGGCATCGGAACGTACCATGCTTCGTGCGTTTTTATGGAAAATGAAAACCCGACCAACTCGGCCTGCGTGGCATCAATCGATGTCGTTTCGGAATCGTAACAGATTGATTTTGAGTTTTTTAGAATTTCAATCAGCAATGCCCGCGTGGCCACGGTGTCTGCCAATTTGTATTCGTGGGTGATGTTTTTTATCGAATTTTCGGCGTGGCGGATGGGGCGCGGCAGTTCATTTTCGGCAGCATTTTCAACGCCTTCGACCAGTTGTTCCGACATCGTATCGTCGTCAAAAAGGCTTCCCTGCGTGACTCCCCCCCGCCCCCCTGAAGGGGGAGTTTTGCGAGCGGAGACCGATTTTTTCGCCACTTGCTGCGGCGCGTCTCCCCCTTCAGGGGGTTGGGGGGTGGCTTTCCCAGCCCACGGACTCCTCAAAATCGCATCGGCGAGCGTCCGGAATTCGAGTTCTTTAAAAATTTCGAGCAATGCCTCGCGGTCGAACTGCTCCATAATGTACTGGTTTTCATCAAATTGAATCGGCGAATTAATGTCAATCGTCGCCAGCCATTTTGACAAAGTGGCTTTTTCGTGGTGTGTTTTGACGATTTCCTGCTGTTTTCCTTTCAATTTGTCCACATTCAAAAGCAGGTTTTCGATGCTGTCAAATTCTTCCAAAAGTTTGGTGGCCGTTTTTTCACCGATTCCGGGCAGCCCGGGGATGTTGTCCACCGCGTCGCCCATCAAACCCAAAATGTCAATCACTTGCTCGACACGGCGGATTCCCCAGCGTTCGCAGACCTCTTTTACGCCCCAGATTTCGACATCGCCGCCCGATTTTCCGGGTTTGTACAAAAAGATATTTTCAGAAACGAGTTGCCCAAAATCCTTGTCCGGCGTGACCATGAACACTTTAAACCCTTGATTCTCAGCCTGTTTTGCAATCGTGCCCATGATGTCGTCCGCCTCAAAATTGGGCACGATGACCACCGGGACGCGCATACATTCCAAAATTTTGATAATCCACGGGATGGCAAAACTGATGTCCTCGGGCTGCGCCTCGCGGTTGGCTTTGTACGCCTCGAAGGTTTCGTTGCGAAAAGTGCCGCCGCGCGGGTCGAACATCACGGCGATGTGCGTCGGTTTTTCGGTTTGCATCATGTCCCACATCGTGCGCATGAAACCTTGAATCGCGGAGACGTTCCAGCCTTTTGAGTTCATCAAAGGGCGCGTGATGAAGGCATAATGTGCGCGGTAAACGAGCGCGTGGCCGTCGAGAAGGAAGAGTTTTTTTTGCATTTTTTGTTGGTGTTTGACACATAGTTCACAGAGGAGTTTTTGCAAAGAAAAAAAAGGGTTTTTTTTTTTTAAAAAAATTTT